>JALRDR010000549.1 GCA_023262145.1 Planctomycetaceae bacterium
GATTCAGCCCCAGCTGGTGCAGAATGGTGGCCTGAAGGTCATGCGGAGTAACCGGATTTTCAACCACCTGAAACCCAAGTTCATCTGTCTGGCCATAGTTATAGCCCCCCCGAACCCCCCCACCAGCCATCCACATCGTGAAGCAGTCCGGATAGTGATCCCGCCCAAGCACATTACCTTTGGCCGTTCGTCCTTCACGAAACGGAGTTCTGCCAAATTCTCCTCCACACACGATGAGCGTTTCGTCGAGAAGGCCGCGTTGACGAAGATCGTCAATTAATGCCGCAATCGGACGATCCGTCACCCGCCATTTGTTGGTCAGTCCGTCCGTCAGGCCCTCTCCTGGACCTGTGCCATGAAAATCCCAGCCCCAGTCAAACAACTGCACGAATCGAACTCCGCGTTCAACAAGTCGCCGAGCCAGCAGACAGTTATTGGCAAAGCTGGCCTGACCGGGCTGAGCACCATACGCCTCCAGCGTGGACTGTGTCTCCCCATCAATACTCATCACATCCGGAACCGATGCCTGCATCCGGTAGGCCAGTTCGTACTGTGCAATCCGGGTTGCAGTCTCCGGATGCCCCATTCCTTCCGCCTGCAGTTCGTTCAGGTCTCGCAGCGTATCCAGTGAACGCCGCCGCAGCTTGCGACTCATCCCCGGCGGGTCAGATACATACAGCACCGGATCCCCCTTCGAACGACACTGTACTCCCTGAAAGACTGATGGCAGAAAACCGCTTCCCCACGAGTTGCTGCCGCCGTTGGGCTGCACACCATTACTGATCAGAACGACAAATCCCGGCAGGTCCTGATTCTCTGTTCCGAGCCCATAAGTGACCCATGAGCCCATCGAAGGGCGACCAGACCTGGGCGAACCCGTATACAACAAAAGTTCCGCCGGGGCATGATTGAATTGATCAGTGGTCATGGAATGAATCAGACACAGGTCGTCCGCCACTCGCTGCAAATTCGGAACAGCATCCGATAACCACGTACCAGACTGCCCGCACTGGCGAAACTTACGAGGAGTACCCAGCAGCCTCGGGACGCCCGAGGTAAACGCAAATGTTCGGCCCTTCAGAAACTCATCAGGACAATCCTGACCAGTCCTGGCAACCAGAGCCGGCTTGTAGTCGTAGATGTCAAGGTTCGGTGGTGACCCTGTCAGATGCAGATAAATCACTCGCTTGACCCGCCCGCTGTGACCGCCGGAACGCTGTGACAATGGCTGCATCCGGTCCAACTCAATGTCAGCCTCCAGCGGCGAACCGCCCAGCATCGAAAGGGCTGCCAATCCAAGACCGGGAACCTGCCCAGTGAGGAAATGACGGCGTGTTTTCTGCTGAAGCATCTGGAGTCTGGACTGCATCTGAACACTTCCCGGAAGTGACTGCCAACTGGCCACGGCTGCGGAACAGCCGACATCAATACACTCCCCCAATGTATCGGGATCGCCGCATGGATGCCAATTCCAGCTGCCACGAGCAGAATAACGATCGCCGAAGCAGTGGACACATGATCACCCGCCCCAGAAAGTCTGTATATTCTGCGTATTCATCACTGTCAGTAAAATCACTCAAACCATATCATTCGGCGTTTCCTGCCCCACCCCAATGAAACAGGTCTTCCCACCCATGCCAATGGAATCGGCATACTATCCTCAGTCAGAAGGTCCGTGGAAGGACTGCGCCGGTCCCGCAAATTGGTTCACGTTCAGGTGCCCCGCAAGTCTGACATTGCGAAAGCGGGAATCTCAGATCGAGCTTTGTCCACATGGTATTCCCGCTGCCCAACCTGTGCTGACAATCATGGCATGGTGGGATGATTTGGGGCTTGACCTTGTCGAATCACTGCCGGATCTGGACTTGTTGTTTCCGAATGTGGTCATGCACAATCGGCTGCCATCTTTTCCGATGAACGTCACCAACGACGTTTATTCCGGAACCTCACATCGCCGTCCGTCCGCCAGTCTTCTGCAGAGGCTGAGTCTGCTGGTTTCGCAGAACTCGTGCTATCAATGGCGTCTGTGGAGGTTTCAATCCGGAAATCTGTGTGTCGCAGCTATTGCTGAATCACAGGGCGGGCGATCACTCACATCCGACCAGTTGATGATGTGTGCGGAAATCCTGAGCACGCTCAGGTTTTCAGAGCGACCTGCGTGGCCGCCCGATGTCTTTCAGCGGCAAGCACTCCTGCTGGCCCGCAGGTACTTCCCACTCATTCCGGCGGCACTGTCCGCAGGATTCACTTTGCGGCTGGGAGATTCGGAGATCTCCCTCTCCAGCCTTTATCGACTCTACCTGCAGCAGACGGACTCCTTTCAGCGGATTGTGCTTCCTGGACTCACATCGATGGTGCGTCTGCAGGAGCTTGGTGCACGGTTTTCAAATCCGGAACTCCCTGATGTGCGGGATCAGATTCTGCCTGTGATTGTCAACAGCTCGTCACAGCAGACCGCAGACAAAGTACTGTTCCCGTGG
>JALRDR010000632.1 GCA_023262145.1 Planctomycetaceae bacterium
TTGGGGGGGGGGGGGGGGGGAGTCTGGGCGAGTTGGGCGGCGTGATTGTATCTTGATCTGAAACGCGGCTTCTCTGTACTCTCGGAGGATTCAAATTACTTCTGCAGGATGCAGAAGAGTCCGAGACATTGCCAGGGAAGGTTTCGAATCATGGCTGGATATGCACGCGTTGCGATACTGGTTCCCTGTTTTTTGCTGTTGACAGGATGCCACACGAGTCTGAACTCCGACAGCAAAGCACTCTCGCGCATCAATATGCCGGATGCCCCGGCAAGCGAGCTCGAACCGATAACACGAGCGAGGATTCAGAAGGCTTCCATGACAGTGGAAGTCGGCGATCCGCTGAAGTGTGCGAGTGAAGCGGAGTCATTGACTCGTGCGGCCGGTGGTTTTGTCGAGCATTCGACGCTGGCGTCTGAGGAGACCGTGGATCTGACACTGCGAGTACCGCAGGAGGAATGCGACAGCCTGATTGACAAATTCTGCCGCTTCGGAAAGGTAAAAAGTCGCCGACTGCGGTCTGAGGATGTGACAGAGAGTCTGGTGGATGTGCAAGCACGCATTCAGAATCTGCGTGAGACACGGGACCGACTGCGGAATCAGCTGGACAATGCCAAGGGTGTGTCAGATGTACTGGCGATTGAGCGGGAGCTGAATCGAGTGCAGTCGGAGCTGGAATCCCTGGAAGCGCGCGTGAAGGTGCTGCGAAACTCTGTGGCATTCACGGAGGTATCACTGAAGCTGGAGCGTCGGGTGATTTACGGCCCGCTGACTTATGCTGGCAAGGCCGTGTGGTGGGGCATTGAAAAGCTGTTCGTGATCAAGTGAATCAGCGTCGAGCAGAACGGGACCCGGAGTGCAGCGGAATCCGTGAGCGCGTGATTGGCGGGGGCTGCGGCTCATCTGCTGTGCGGGTTGTGGCTGCCAGTCATCTGCTGAGGGGCTGAAGCGTTCGGTGTCTGTCCGCTGCAGGACGACCGCGGCGCTGATTCATTGCAGAGACGGGCCTGCATTGGCAGGTCTGTCTGTCGGGATGAATTTTCCGGCCGGAGTACTCGACGTCGGCGAAAGATCTCACGGCGTTCGGCAAGCGTGCTGAGATTCCGTGAGCGTTCAGATGTTCGGATGCGCGAGCGCCAATTGAGCGAGTGTCAATTGAGCGAGTGCCGGGTGAGCATGCATTCTGGCTGTCGACATGGAATTCGGCTGATTTCCCTGCAGATTTCGGACGATCAATCGGGGAAGGAGATTGAGAGAATCACGATTTCTGAGTTATTCTGTAGTGGGCGTGACCGGGTGACAGTGCTGTCTTTCGCTGACACAGCAGTTGCTTCGGGCAGCCTGACCTGGAAGCTCAGCGGCCTGTGTCAGTCCGGTACCAATGGCGGGAGAGTGATCCATGCTGAACGTCGTGAGCCCGTTTTCCGGTGGACGTCGTGCAGTGCTCCGAGCGGGCACTCTGGGATTCGCCGGACTCAGCCTGCCAATTCATCATCAGGCACTGGCTGCGGCAGAGACAGCCAGCGGAGGTACTCCGCGAAAGAAGAGCGTGATTCTGATCTGGCTGGACGGCGGTCCCAGTCAGCTGGAGTCCTATGACCCGAAGCCGGAGGCACCTGCGGAATTCCGTGGTCCGTTTGATACGGTGTCGACCAGTGTACCGGGTGTACATTTTTCGGAGCTGATGCAGCAGCAGGCTCAGTTTGCGGATCGGATGTGTGTGATCCGTTCGATGCGTCATGGCACAGGTGATCATTTCGCAGGTGCGCACTGGATGCTGACGGGACGTTTCGGAGCCACCTCAGTTGCGAAGCAGATTCGTTACCCGTCGCTGGGGGCGTGCATTTCCCGACTCTGCGGTCCGAATCAGCCGGGGGTGCCGGCGTATGTGGGACTTCCGTCGGCGGAAAGTGTGTATCTTTTTCCGGGTTATCACGGGGCTGCTTATCTGGGCGGGGCCTATGAGCCGTTCGACGTCAATCGAGAGAAGAAGTACCTGCACCACACCTACAAGGCGAGTGTGGAGAGTCCACCCAGTTTTCGCATCAACGGTGGCGTGGATGAAGCGCGAGCGCGGGAGCGAAGTACTCTGATGACCTCGCTGGATCGTCTGCGTCGTGACGTGGATCACAGCGGCATCATGGAGACGATGGATGCGCATCATCAGTCGGCGTTGTCGCTGGTCTTTGGCGGCACGGCGATGAAGGCATT
>JALRDR010000721.1 GCA_023262145.1 Planctomycetaceae bacterium
CTGTTGCCGGCATATGCGGCATAGCCAGTCGTGGCGAAGTAACTGAGTAATCCACATGAATCTGCGTGGCATCCGTACGGAATCTTACCAGCATTCCCGCCGAGTGCCGGCTGAGACTCCAGACCGCATCGCGAACAACCCCCTCCGCTCGACTCGGAAGTCGGTCGAAGTACTTTGCCGTATCCGCAAACCCGCGACCCTCCACGCCCCAGTCGCGAACATCTGCCCAGGCAACTTCATCAGAGTATGCAGAGACAGAACGGCCTGCACACAGACCGGTGAGCATTGTTCCGGCTGTCGCCAGAAACGTCCTTCTTCCCAGCATCGTAGTTTCTCCTCAGACGGATCATTGGCCATTGATTGTTGCTGATTCTGCCCGGCAACCCCCGCTGGAAGTTGCTGCTGCCAGCACACTGCAACGGCCGACAGATTAGGCTAATATCCGAAGGAATTACATTCGGAAAGTGTAAATCCGCATCTTCGCCATTCCGGCCGGAAATTGGAGCAGCACCTGTGGATCTTGGACTCCAGGGAAAAACAGCAATCGTTACCGGCGGAGCCAGTGGAATCGGTGCCGCTGTCGTCCATCTGCTGCAACAGGAACAGGCCCGCCCGGTCGTCTGGGATCTGCAGCCCGCTGATCCCGGCACCAGCAGCAACAATGTTGCCCGGCTGTCCGTGGACGTCGGCGACGAAGAAAGCGTGCAGCAGGCATGGCGGCAGACAGTAAGTGAATACGGTCCAGCAGAGATTCTGGTTCACTGCGCCGCTGTTGGCTCCGGATACCTCGGTTTTCCGTGGCATAATGTCCCGACCTCCGCCTGGCACAGAGTGCTGCAGGTCAACATTCTGGGGATGACAAACGTGGCCACAGTGGTGGGCCGAGCAATGGCCAGTTCGCAACACGGCGCTATGGTCTTCCTCGCCAGCGTGGCCGGCCAGATCGGATCGCAGACCGATCCCCCATACAGTGCCAGCAAGGCGGCCAATATCAACTTCGCACAGTGTCTGGCCCGCGACCTCGCTCCCTGCGGTGTACGGGTCAATACAGTCTGCCCCGGGATGGTTCGCACTCCGCTCAATCAGTCCGTCTGGCGGGCATGGGCGGATCAGAACCCCCAGGAAAAGCTCACCTATGACGAATGGGCCGACCGCAAGATTCAGCAACTGGTTCCACTCGGTCGCTGGCAGAAAGCTGAAGACATCGCCAGTGCGATTGTGTTTTTGTGCAGCGATCGAGCCAGCGAGATTACAGGCCAGACGCTGAATGTGGATGGCGGCTTTGTCATGCACAGCTGAACCTGACTGAAGCCGGGAATTCGCCGGCCCGCACTCATCAGCCGAACACTGCATCTGTTCCCATTGCAGCCGGTATTCTAAACTGCGCCGGCAGAGCATCTTTTCTCCCGGCGGGAAAGCATTCATTCATGAGCAGTCGTATCCTCAGTATTTCCGGTCTTCGTGGAGTCATTGGTGACGGTCTCGACCCCGTTTACGTCACTCAGTTCGCCGCAGCACTCGGAACAATGTTTGACGGTGGTCGAGTGATCCTTTCCCGTGATGGGCGCAGCACTGGCGGCATGGTTCGACACGCCGTCATTTCCGGTCTGCTGGCCACCGGCTGCGAAGTTCTGGATGCCGGTGTCTGTACAACCCCCACCTGCGGCGTACTCGTCCGGCATTACGCCGCTGCTGGAGGCCTGCAGATCACAGCCAGTCACAATCCGGTGGAATGGAACGGACTGAAACCATTCTCAGCGGATGGTTCCGTATTCAATGCCGCACTCGGAAGTCAGCTCATCAGTCAACTGGAAAGCAACGCCCCTGCATGGAAAAACTGGTCTGCACTGGGCAGTCTGACCGAACTGGAGAATCCTTCAGCAGTGCATCTGGAACGAGTACTGGAGCTGATCGATGCTGCAGCGATCCGGGCTCGCAAGTTTCGTGTGGTGCTGGACTGCAATCATGGTTCCGGAGGCGTCTGCGGGCCGCACCTTCTGGAAGCTCTGGGCTGTGACGTGATCACGCTCGGTGGAACACCTGATGGCAAATTCGAGCATCCCCCGGAACCCCTCGAAAAAAACCTCACTGCACTTTGTGACGCCGTCCGCGAACACAATGCCGACGCTGGCTTTGCGCAGGATCCCGATGCCGATCGGCTGGCGATTGTCGACAATCGGGGCCGCTATATCGGCGAAGAACTCACACTTGCTCTGGCTGCTGACCACGTCCTTGCTCAGCGTCACGGGCCCGTGGTTGTGAATGAATCCACAAGTCGCGTAACCGCTGATATCGCTATGCGTGACAACGGTTCCTTCCATCGCAGCTTTGTCGGCGAAGCCAATGTCTGTGCCGAAATGCGTCGGGTCGGAGCGGTACTCGGTGGCGAAGGGAATGGTGGCGTCATTGAACCCGCGGTCGGTTATGTCCGTGACAGTCTCGTCTCCATGGCATACGTGCTCTCTGGCCTCGCGCAAAAACAGATCACTCTTTCGGAATGGACCGATTCCCTGCCGGCGTATCAGATTGTCAAG
>JALRDR010000866.1 GCA_023262145.1 Planctomycetaceae bacterium
GCCATCCACCAGCCTTCAGGGCCATTGAGGGATTTTCCGCTCATATCCGTTACGGGCACTAGCCTTCGGTGCCGGCCGCTAAACGCTCTCGGATATACAGCCTCCGGTGCCAGCCACCAATTGCTCTCGGCTATACTGGCACTTTTCGTACCGTTGGTATCGTTGGTGTCAATTGGTATCGCTGGTGCCACGCACTTCTTTGCCTCACCGGTGTGGCAGAATTAAGCAAATCTGGAGCCAACCGCTGCATCTCCCGTGGCCGCCTGCTAACTGTAGGACCGCTTGCAGCGATTCCAGCCACTGACTTGCAAGACAGCCAAGACTGCACGTTTCGGCGGTGTTCCGACGGTGCCATCCACTGGCATAGTGGCACTTAATCGCGTCGAGTGCGCGTTGAGGATGAGGTGGGCACCAGACACTGGTGCGGGACAGTCGCTACATGCGAGACCACTGCAGGGCGAGTCACTTCTCGTGTAACAGAGCCAATGCGGACGTACGAATCTGCAAGATGGCTCTACACGTTCATTCAATCTTGAATGAGGGAGCAAATCTCTGACTGTTTGCAGGGAGGGCTAATTCTTGCCAAGCAAGAATTAGCCAACACTGTGGGCGGCTCGGCGAAGGCGGCGCATCTCTCGAAACGCGCGGCGGCTCTCGGGTCGCCCAGCGGCGTCGCGGAAGAGTTTCCCAAAGTCCCAGACTGCTCGGAGCCACGAGTTCGCATCCAGTTGCAAGCGTTCCAACACTTGTAAGACGTCACCGGTTGGTTGTTTTTTGTCGCTCCGTGGATCGTTTATCGCAGTGTACTCGAGCAAACACAGATATTGCTTCAGCGTCATTGGAAGACATCCGCGGTGACTGGCACGTCGAATTGCCGGGATCTCTCTCACGGCGGGATCATCTGGCTGCAGTGGCAGTGGTGATACCCAGTTGGCACGTGGGCCGTGTTCCAGACGGTAATTCCGCAGGTCAGGCTTCCTTTCCCTGATGGCAGTTCTGTAGTCCTCCAGACGTGCTCTCGCACTCGTGAATTCGCATGTGGCCACAGATTTACTGATGCCGGCGCGGACAGGATTCAGATCGACGTACGCCACACAGGCCGCTATCGCTGCTTCATCGAGTAATGGAACCGCCCGAAAACGACCATCCCAGAATCGGCCTTTTACATCGTCCTCGCGGTTGGCCCGGCGCGCAATTGGCTCAGCCAGACAACGCATGAACCATGAGATATCGGAAAGTCGGCGTCGGCGTTCCTTCATTCTCGACTTGTCGATGGAGATTGCCTTGAGCTCCTGTTGGGTCGGATCTGCCGGGGAACCATTCCGATGGCGGCGTGCCGGGAACAGATTCCACCACCGTCTTGCTGCTTGTTCGTCACTCCACTCGCGAACTACGTCCGGACGAGTGCGTACGACAATGTGTAAATGATTGCTCATCACGGCATAACCGAGGATATCGAGCCCAAAGATAGCGGCGAGCTCCTGCATGCGCGCATGGATCCACTTCCTGCGATGGGAATAGTCTCGCCCGGTAGAGTCGTCCTTCCCACACAGAAACGAACTTCTGACGCAACGATTCATCAGATGAAACACCTGCACTTCCTCAGGGGCACAGATTTCCGAGCGATTGATGCGGGGCATGGCGTTGACTCCATGTGGGGCACGACAAAGATATCTCAGCACACAAATACTAAGGGTGTTTTATGATATCCCCACTATTCAATTGGTTTGTTGGCCGATTTGTGTCAACTGTGTTTGTAATCTGCTGGTCGTAGTGAATCGTTGAGTTTTCGAGACACGGTTGAGCTCGATACCCTGGAACCTACCGAAAATCGGTGGGTGGCACCGGCTACCGTCTGATCAGGAATTCCAGCCGCACTGACGCAGATACTGCTGCGCTGATAAGTCAAAGAAGGTCGGTTAACCGCACTTTTTCCACACGTGTCCCTCAAATGCCCGGTCGGGTGGATGGCACCAGGGAATGGTGGATGGCACCGGGGAATGGTGGATGGCACTTGTGGCGGGGAGCGAGTACGTAGTTACTGATCTTCAGCGTCGCGTTGTCTGCGGTCTCGTTCCTGCAGCATCCATGCGTCAATTTCTTCGTTTAGTCGCGGCGCGAGACTGATGCCGGGCTGGTCTCGTACCAGAAACATCACGCCATCGATCAACGACAGATCGCGTAACGCCGCGATGGGGTTCGTGAGTTCCACATTTGCGAGCAGTTCTGACAGTGCGACCTTGCCGGATTCGCCCCGCAGGAAGCTGATGACGCGACCGGCCTGGGCCGCATTGATTGCCTCAACCTGTGCCAGCCGCTGCTTCGTAAACAGAGCAGCAGCAGTCAATCGCTGCGGAAGACAACACAACCGCAGCAATCGCTCGATACCGGTCATGTCGGTTTCCATCTGCCCCAGTGCGTACGTCCAGACCACAGACAACGGCTGAGCCACAACAAATGACTGCACAGTATCATCTCCAGCGACTGTCTCATCACCCAGTTCCTTCTGCAAGCCCCGGAGTATCAGCATCTGCAATGCTCCCAGAAACCCGCCACCGATGAGCACTGCCATCGTCCAGGAGCAGTAAAAACCGAACCACAGAATGAGAACCACAATTCCCAGTTCAAAAGCCCACGCCACCAGTCCCATACCAGCCATCGCCGCCAGAGCCCCGATAGTAAGCTTGCGCTGGAACTTCAGTTTTTCGGTGAGCCAGCGTTTTGCCTGACCGCGTTTCACAACGATGCTCCTGGTTCATCCAGACACTGCCGATTCGGCAAAATGCAGAAAGAGTCCGCCGGCTTCAGTCCCGACCGTTGCACTTCCACATGTGCTGTTGCTGCAACCCCTGTCCACTGCGAATTCCCGACCAGTTTGAACGCTGCCACAGGCCAGCGCAGGGATCGGACCGTTCGGCAGGATAGAGTATTGGGATCCCATCATCCACAAACACCCCTTCCTGAGCCGGACCCTGAATCCCCAGCAGACGTTTGAGCAACTGAATCATCTGGAGCACAACGACAAGCAGTCCAAACATTATCAGCCCGAGCAGCAGCAGAACGGGCCCCTGATCAAAGAACTGTTCGGCAGCCGGCCAGATCAGACGCCAGCCGAGCAACAGGACCAGCGTGGCAAGACTAAGCCACGGGCCGTAGGGAATTTCTGTACCACGACCGAGCAACAGACTGCTGAATGCCACGACGCTGGCCATCAGGGGGGCCAGAAACAGAAAAACAATGAGGGATGCCTGCCACCCTATCACGCTTCCCACCATAGCCATCAGTACAACATCACCAAAGCCCATTGCTTCGCGTTTGAAGACTGCAGCGCCAATAATACGCACCAGCCAGACGACTCCACCGCCCACAACCAGCCCTGTCAGACTCACCAGCAGTCCATGGAGGTGCGGCCACTGCTGCGCGAATGGCAGACAGTCCCAGTAGAACAGCAGCGGTGCCACGCTCTCCGGCAGCAGTGTCTGAAGCGTCTGAATCACACTCAGGTCCTGAAACCAGAGCGGAACGATCCAGTTCTGTCCGAATGCCCCGGATAATACGATCCATGTGAGCATTAACGGCACTGTGCTGCCATCAGGGATAATCCATAGCTCAAGATCAATCATCGACGCCACGATCAACGCACAGATCAAGGCTGCGTGCAGCAGGTAACGCACATGCAGCCAGAGTTCGAGCGAATGCAGGTTTGTCAGGTTCTGCGGGCCGTCGTCTGAATACAGTCCCCACGCCAACGGACTGCCGTGGGCGTGCTGCGGAATCTCCACCAGATACAACACCACAAACAGAACTGCGGTGAGCAGTTCGACCAGCGGATAGCGGGGCGAAATCGGCAGCCGACAGAATCGACAGCGTCCGCCCAGTCGCAGCCACCCAAAGATCGGGATGTTGTCGTACCAGCGAATCGCAGATGAACAACGGGGGCAGCCGGATCCGTGAGAGTTCAGGGCCCTGAGCTGATCCCAGAGTCGACGGCGAATCGGAAACCGATAGATACAGACGTTCAAAAAACTGCCGATGCAGCTACCGATAATGAACAGGAACGTCAGTACGAAGGGAAGTGGCAGGTCAAGCAGAATCATGCGGTTCCCCTTTCGATTCGATTGCCATGGCAGGAACGGCAACACGAACCTCCAATGCCACCAGCGCCGAACTTTGCCCGCAGGTCATCCAGTTTCCACAGGACTTCATTCGGCTTCCCCTGCAGGATCTGCTTCCAGCTGATCACGAAGGAAGTGACAGATCTTGCGAACCAGCTGATCACGTGATTCGTTGTCTGCACGGATGATGACGCTGGCGGCATCCTGATAACACGGCTCGCGCAGTGCAAGTACCTCGCGTACCTCTTCATCGATGGGACGACCAGTCAGGCTGGGCCGTACAGATCCGCGGTTACGATCCTGAGTAAGCCGGGCCACCAGAGTCTTTTCCGAAACATGCAGCCAGACCACCGGACCAGCAGCTTTCATCAGCCGCCGATTCTCCTCTGCCAGCACTGCGCCACCGCCGCTGGCAATCACCGTATGCGGCTGCTGCAGCAGATCGGCAAGTACTGCTGTTTCAAGCTGACGAAAACCCGCCTCACCATCTGCAGCAAAGATCTCCGGGATCGAGCGTCCAGCACGCTGTTCGATCTCCTGATCGCAGTCTACGGAGGTCCAGCCAAGTCGTTTGGCGAGGCGTGGTGCCAGACTGGACTTTCCACAGGCACGATAACCAATCAGGGTGATCACCATGTCCGGGCAGGTCCTCAATACGTCAATGAAATGGTCTGAATATCAAGTGCGACAGTTCTGAGGAAATCATTCGCAACCGATGCGGAGTCGAGTCAGCCTTCGTCGGTCTTCACTACCATTCTGGCGGCGGAATTCGCCTGCCGCAGGGTCTCCATCATGTAGTCCATTGGAGCCGGCTGTCCGGTGAACATTTCAAACTGCATCGCAGCCTGTCTGATGAACATCTCAATGCCACCCACAGTTGAACATCCTCGCTCGCGTGCATGCTTGAGGAGCAACGTCTGTTCCGGATTGTAGACGGTGTCGAATACAAGCATATCGTCCCGCAGCCAGTGTTCTTCAAATGGTGTGGCATCGACATTCGGATGCATCCCAATCGGCGTGCAGTTTACCAGCACTTCGACCTGCTCTACGCCGCGATTCTCCCAGCTGACGTACTGGCAGTTCAGCTCTTCGGCGAGTGTCTTTCCGCGGTTTCGGGAACGATTTGTAATCGTGACAGCCGCTCCAGCGCGCACCAGAGCGTGGGCCACGGCGCGAGCTGCCCCACCTGCTCCGAGAATCATGATTCGGCGTCCCTGCAGCTCGGTCACACCACCAGATCCCTGCAGCCCGACCCGAATTGCGTCCAGTGCCGCGGGAGCATCCGTATTGGTGGCAAACCAGCCACCATTCCGACGCACCAGTGTGTTGGACGCGCCAATCAAATCCGTCTCAGCCTCCACTTCCGTGGCAAATTCCATTACCGATTCTTTGTGCGGAATCGTGACGCTGAATCCTGCAAAACCCAGCTGAGCGAGTTCGCGGAGTGAATCCTGGAGCCCTTCGGCGGGAATTCGCAGTGGCAGATAAACCGCGTCGATTCCCTGCCTGCGGAGTGCCGCATTGTGCAGCAGCGGACTGCGACTGTGAGCTATCGGATCGCCAATCACTCCCAGAATCTTCGTGTCTCTGGTGATTTTGCTGAACCGGTAGAGGTTGCGAACTTCAATCCACGACAATTGCCCGGGAGCCATTTCTCGTTCGCGACTGAAGCTGGCATAGGTGAACGGCGACCCGAAACGACCGCAGAGGATTCGGCTGACCGTGCCCATTTCTCCCATGCAGAAGCCAACGGTTGGTACCTGCGATGCCTGTACCATCTGCAGGACGCGAGCGTTGTCAGCAGGAGAATTCGCCATCGTGACTATCTTGATCACATCGGGATCAAGCTGAGTCATGCGGCGATGAATCTCCTGCAGATCCAGCGGTGTTTCATCGAAGTTGTGATAACTGACGATCCGCTTTGTGCTGCCGTATCGAGGAATACCGCCAGCAATGTCCTCTTCGATGTCGACGTATTCCGCGCCCGCGATAATTGCTTCCCGCAGCAGCAACTGCCGCTGATCTTCCGTACCCGCCCAGCGACCTCGGTCTACTCGACGACGGCAGGTAACGACCACCGGTGTCGGACGATTCTGCAGCAACCGACCGATATCCGGACGCTTTCGCATAAAATCCAGACGCAGTTCCACCAGCTCTGCGCCACGCTCGGCCAGGACACGATGTTCCTCCATGATGGAGGAATGTCTTGTTCGTCCCAGACTTACACAGATCATCTGTCTTCCAATTCGCCTGTATCTGCCTGAGCCTGCAGCGGCTCAAGCGATTAATCAATGCATTTCTGTCGGGTGCACGCTGGCTGATCAGTACCGCCGCTTCAGGACGTTGACACCACGCCCACCCGCAGGCCGAGTACACGTGCCTGGCCGATGAAATGCGAAATCAGCAACGCAGCATTCCTGTTCGTTCGTCCAGCCCGAGCATCAGATTCATATTCTGAACCGCCACGCCGCTGGCACCGCGAATCAGGTTATCAAGTGCAGAGAAGACCACCAGCTGATCCCGATTAAAGCACACCGTAACGTCGCAGAAGTTTGTTCCGGAAACATCCCTGGTGCGAGGTATTCGATCGAGCACCCTCATAAACGGAGCAGCAGAATAAAAGGTTCGGTAAAGCTGCAGCAAATCTTTTTGTGAACGCTTTTCGACAAGACGAGGATAGATGGAACACAGAATTCCACGATCCATCGGCATCAGATGCGGATTAAAGGCCACTCGCACGTCCAGCCCGCCCACATCTGCCAGCACCTGTTCAATTTCAGGGGTATGTCGATGAGTTCCAATCCCGTATGCCGTAACGCTTTCGTTACATTCAGAAAACAGGTTACCCAGCTTCGGGGTTCGACCTGCTCCACTGACCCCACTCTTGGCATCGATGATGATGCCCTGAGGATCAATTAGTTTTTCTGCCAGCAGCGGTGCCAATGCCAGAATGGAGGCGCTTGTGTAGCAACCGGGATTTGCAACCAGATCCGCAGTTCTGATTCGCTCCCGATATAATTCCGGCAGACCATACACAGCCGTTTCAAGCCGAGTAGGATCGGTATGCACGTGCTGATACCACTGTTCATACACACCGGGGTCATTGAGTCGATAATCGGCACTGAGATCCACCACTCGGCAACCAGCTTCCAGCAACTGCGGTACAGCTTCCATGCTGGCCGTATGCGGCAGACAGCAGAAAGCCAGATCGCTGACCCGGCCCACTTCTTCCGCGGTGAGGTTCTGGCAGTCCAGATCAAAACGACCGGTGAGGCAGGGATGAATATCGGTCAGCGGCGGGTTGCCTTCCTGTCGAGTCGTGGCGGCCACAACCTGCACCTCAGGATGATCTGCCAGAATCTTCAGCAGCTCCAGTGCGGTGTATCCTCTAGATCCAAGAATGGAGACCCGTGTCATCGTCGATTGACCCTGCGTAAATTCCGCCTGAACCTGATTCCTGCTGTGACAACACCTGTACCGCTCGGTATTGCTTCTGTTGGAGTATATTCGCGAAGGGTCGGCGCTGAACATGTTCGTCGCGAATGAGCGGTTGATTTCAGGAAAACCGGAAGGTCTGAGACGGTCATGTGCGACTGTTCACCACTTGAATCACCTGACCATTCACCATAAGGTGTGATGAGTTGCTTCGTCAATCTGTTTGTTCCAGCCTGTAGTCCCGCGTACGGTTCTCCTTTGCACATCGCATTCAGCACCGGCCACGATTGCAGCGGCCCTGAAAATATACCGCATCGGATTCTGACATGTTGTTTCGTATCACGCTCTGTCTGGCGACTCTGTTTGTTTCTGCCGCTCGATCGGACGATCCGGCAACACCGGATCAACTCCTGCAGCAGGCTCTGCAGCGGGCCGGAGAAAATCGAGCTCAGCTGGAGCAGGCTCTGGCCGCAGTTCCGGAACAGCAGAAAGCCGGACTCGAGTTCCTGATCAGCAATATGCCCGACCGCGATCTGCAGGTTCTGGGTGCCGAATTCCTGCTGGAAAACAGTCGGCTGGCCTGGCAGGCAGTAAACGCGGCTCCGTGGGGAAAATCCATCCCGGAAGAAATCGTCTTTGATGCCGTACTGCCCTACGCCAATGTGAGTGAGAAACGTGATCCATGGCGAGCAGACTTCGTAAAACGGTTTGCTCCACTGGTGCAGGAAGCCCGCACAGCATCTGAAGCCGCAGCAATCCTGAACCAGAACATCTTCAAGGATCTGAATGTCCGCTATTCCACTCAGCGTCGCCGGGCAGATCAGAGCCCACTCGAGAGTATGGAAACCGGCCTGGCATCCTGTACCGGGCTGTCAATTCTGCTCATTGACGCCTGTCGTTCCGTAGGCATTCCGGCGCGACTCGCAGGAACTCCGCTCTGGTCGGACGGAAGTGGAAACCACACCTGGGTGGAAATCTGGGACAATGGCTGGCAGTTCACCGGTGCCTGCGAGCCGACCGGAGACGATCTGAACCGTGGCTGGTTTACCGAACGAGCCGCCCGGGCAGTTCGCGATGATCGTATGCGGGCGATCTATGCCGTGACATTTCGCCGCAATGGTCAGTCCTTTCCGATGGTCTGGGCGCGCGGGCGCGATGATGTTTCGGCGGTGAATGTGACGGAGCGTTACACCTCAAGAACACCGCTGCCGGAAGGACATGCTGCGTTACGGATCCGCGCCCGCGGCAGGAACGGCGAGCGGGCTGCGATCACCGTCACGGTGAAGGACAGCGAGGGCACTTTGTTACTGCAGGACTCCACACGTGATGAGCGATTCGATTCCAACGATCTGCTCACCGCTGTCGCCCCGCTGCAGACCACACTCACTGTCACCGTGGATGACACAGCGATCAGCAGCACAGTGCAACTGACCGAACCTGAACAGACACTGGACCTGCAACTGCCCTGAGCGGACTCTTTGCACTGAATACTTCGCCACACCCGCCAGCCGCCGAGCAATCTGATGCCTTTGCCTGAGAGCAGAAATCATGGACCACAGCCAATTGGACCACTGATGGAGCAGTTGCAGCTCACGGCAAGGCTGCTGGTTCAGGCATCGCCGGATCAGCTGACGCACAAAATGGTCGCCCGGGCGGTCAAGGGACGCTGGCTGACACCGCACACAAGGTCACTTGTGCATCGCGCGTTCTGCAGTGCTGCCGGGCGGGAGTACCCTTTATCCAGTCTGTTCAACTACTGACGCAAACCGCGTTTCGCCGCAGCGGGCAGTTCGACAGGAACAGTATCTGCCGGTTCCTCATCAACCCCGTTCATGACTTCCTGCCTGCTTTGCAGGCGGGCGAATTGAAAAAGCCGGATGAAAGCGGAAGATAGGGGACAGTCGTGGCGGGACTGCCCGCCTCTTCCCTGCAAGTCCGCGGAAAGTCTCCTTTATGACTCAGCATGCCTACATTGAGCGATTCGTCAACCTGCTGAAACCGGAATCCAATCTGATCTTCAACATGTCGGTTGAGGAAGCAACTGCTCGAGTTGGCAGTGGAGATCCGCAGCAGGTACGTGAGATCAGCGGGCAGTTTGCTCTGGTTCACCGAAATGGCACAGTTATTCGACTGGCGCGGTCCATCGGACGTCCGCTGCGATATTTTCTGGCCAAGCAGATCGATGGTCCCTGTCTGATTGTCGCCGAACGCATGGATGAAATTGCGGACTGGCTGAAGCAGGAGGGACTGGACGATCAGTTTCACCCCTCATACACGCGAATGGTGCCTGCTCACTACATTCAGGAACTGGCTCTGATCGGTTGTCCGGACCCCAGTCCGCAGAATACGCGCTTCTTCACTCCGCAACGCAACCGGCTCAGTACCAACCCGGATGAAATTGGCCGGGAGTACATTTCCGCTCTGCGTGAAGCGGTCAACCGCTGGCTGGATCAGATTCCGGATTCCGAACCGCTGGGGGTCATGTTCAGTGGAGGGATTGACAGTGGTGCGGTGTTCCTGACGGTCTACAGGAGTCTGCTGGACCGTGGCCAGAGCCCGGCGCGCCTGAAGGCCTTTACCCTCTCGGTTGATTCAGAGGGAGGTGATGCGGAGCAGGCTCACCGCTTCCTGTCCGACCTCGATCTGAATCTTTTTCTGGAGGTAGTTGAGGTACCTGCAGCAGCGGTGGACTACCGCGAAGCGATCCGCGTGATTGAAGATTACAAACCGCTGGACGTTCAGGCAGCAGCGATGGGGCTGGCATTATGTCGAGAAATCCGTCAGCGCTACCCGGACTGGAAATATCTCATCGACGGCGATGGCGGGGATGAAAACCTGAAGGATTATCCGATTGAAGAGAATCCTGAACTGACCATTCGCAGCGTTCTGAACAATCCACTGCTTTACCATGAGGGCTGGGGCGTGGAAGCCGTCAAGCATTCGCTGACCTATTCAGGAGGTCAGAGTCGCGGCCACGTCCGCACATGGGCTCCGGCAGCGACCAGTGGATTCATCGGCTTCAGTCCGTTTGCCGTGCCGGATGTGATTGAAGTCTCCGAGGGGATCCCGTTCATTGAACTGACGGACTGGAGTCATGAGCGGTTGTATGCTCTGAAAGGAGAGATTGTGCGACGTGGTGTGGAGCAGGTGCTCGGATTTACGATGCCGATCTTCGAAAAGTGCCGGATGCAGCACGGTGCTGCCAGTCGACAGCGTTTTAACGCATTGTTCCCGACATCAGAACGTTCGTATCGCGAGGCCTTTGCCGACACATTTGCTCACTGAGTCGAAACAGAAATCGCCGGAGTGCCATCGGGCCCTGCCGGCACAAATTGCTCCGGGGTGCCGATTCCAGCTTTCCTTAAACGCCTGACCGCTGGTGTTCCGAAGAGAGTTTCCGTCTATAGTTGTGCACCCGGAGTCATCCGGGAACGACCAGTCTTGAGTTCAACAGAACGACCTTGTCATCTCTGAAGGAACAATTCCGACGTGCCACTGCAGCCCATAGAACAGGCCATTGAAGCGATCAGGAGCGGCGGCATGATCATTGTCGTCGACGATGAGGATCGTGAGAACGAAGGTGACTTCATCTGCGCCGCCCAGTCAATTACTCCGGAACAGGTTGATTTCATGCTGCGAATTGGTCGCGGTACGCTCTGCGTTCCGGTGACTGCGGATTCCGCTGCACGACTGAGACTGCGACCGGTGGTGGATGAAACCAGCAACAATGCACCGAACAAGACAGCATTCCTGCGGGGAGTTGATCATGTGACAGCCGGCACTGGTGTGAGCGCTGAAAACCGGGCCCGCACAATTCGTGCACTCGCCAGTCCCCAGTGTTCCGCTGACGAATTCCTCCAGCCGGGGCATGTGAATCCACTGCTGGCTATGGACGGTGGCGTCCTTCGTCGAGCGGGGCACACGGAAGCAACTATCGATCTGATGCGACTGGCCGGTTGTGAGCCGGTGGGAGCGTTGATTGAAATCTGCAGTCAACGCAGTCACGGCATGGCCGGACTGGAGGAACTGCAGCAGATTTCGGACGATTATCAGATCCCGATGATCTCCATTGAGGATCTGATTCGCTACCGCAGAATTCGAGAACAACTTGTGACTCGAGTGGTCTCCATCCCGCTGCCCACCGCTGATTTCGGTACTCCCAACGTCATCGGTTACCAGGTGAACCACGAACCTCAGGAGCCTCTGGCCCTCGTATGGGGTGACCTTTCTTCTGTGGAAGCTCCGCTGGTCCGCATGCACTCCAGCTGCTTCACCGGCGACGTACTCGACTCACTCCGGTGTGACTGTGGAGATCAGCTGCGGCTGGCGATGTCCATGATTCAGGCAGAAGGTACCGGAGCCGTCGTGTATCTGCCTCAGGAGGGTCGTGGCATCGGACTGATGGCAAAGCTGCGTGCTTATCAGTTGCAGGATCAGGGACTGGACACAGTTGAAGCGAACCATCGGCTTGGCTTTAAGGCAGACATGCGAGACTATATGGTGGGCCTGCAGATTCTGAAGGATCTGGGGCTCTCCCGCATTCGTCTGCTCACCAACAACCCCAAGAAGACCAATGCGTTTGTATATTCCGGGGTTGGTGTGGATGTAGTGGAACAGGTGCCAATCGTGGCAGCTCCACATTCCTGTCGCAGCGGGTACATGGCCACAAAGCGAGAAAAGATGGGGCACATGCTGCCGGATGACGCCATCAGGAATCCGCAGTGATTCCGAATCAGCAACCGCACCACCACATACTGACACATGACAACTCAAAGGACCCCGCCTGATGCTCATCTCCAGTCGGACTCTCCCATCCATCTTTGCTCTGCTTGTCCTCGCCTTTCCGCTGCAGGCTGCGGACCAGCCGGGCGTGGTATCACGCTCCTTCATTTATGAAGATGCTCCGTTTCCACAGTGCCATGCATCCACCATCGCGGAAACTCCTCAGGGACTGGTCGCTGCCTGGTTTGGAGGTACTCACGAGAAGAATCCGGATGTGGGCATCTGGGTTGCCCGCCATGTGAACGGGCACTGGACGAGGCCGGTGGAGGTGGCGAACGGCATTCAGTACAGCACTCCGGACGGAGAGGTGCATCGCCATCCCACGTGGAATCCGGTTCTCTTCCAGTATTCGGGCGGTCCTTTGGTGCTGTTCTGGAAATGTGGCCCCAGCCCCTCCACCTGGTGGGGGATGATGGCTGAATCCAGCGATCACGGGGTCACCTGGCAGAATATTCGACGTCTGCCGGAACACATTGATGGACCGGTACGCAACAAGCCGCTGCTGCTGGAAGACGGCACACTGATCAGCGGCAGCAGTACCGAGTTTGACGGCTGGAGAGTTCACTTTGAGATGAGCAGTGATCGGGGTCGTACATGGCAGCGGACCGCAGCGATTCATGATGGAAAGGACTTCGGAGCCATCCAGCCAACACTGCTGCAACCGGGCAGTGGAAAGCTGCTGGCGCTCTGCCGAAATCAGGACGGCAACGGGCAGATTCTTGAAACTCGTTCCGAGGATGGTGGCCGCACGTGGTCGGCATTACAGCCCGGAACGCTCCCCAACCCGAACAGTGGAATCGATGGAGTCACGCTGGCATCCGGGACTCACCTGCTGGTGTACAACCATACAAATCGCAGCAAGGGAAATCCCCGTGGTCGCGCAATGATCAATCTGGCAGTGAGCGAAGACGGTCACAACTGGAAGGCAGCATTGACGCTGGACCGCGAAGAGCGTTCTGAGTTTTCATACCCGGCGATCATCCAGACTTCCGACGGACTGGTGCACATTACGTACACCTGGAAACGAACTCGAGTCATGCACACGGTGGTCGACCCGGCAAAGTTGCAGCCGGAGCCCTTTACATCAGCGGAATGGCCATTGCCCTGAACCGTCCCTTTCCGTCCGTTCCATCCCTTTCTGCTCCGACGCCGATATTGTCATGCCAACGACCAGCGATGTCATTCGTGAACTCCAGCCGAACCGAACCATCACCGGAATTTCTGCAGTACTATTGCCCTACCGCAGTTCTTCAGAAGTCGACTGGATCGGTTTCGAGGCACACGTACAACGGACACTGGATGCCGGACTTCGGCCAGCTGTGAACATGGATACGGGCTATGTCAATCTTCTGGATGCTGCGGTCCGGCAGGAGGTATTGCAGCGGACACAGGCATTAACGGCTGGTGGTCCATTTGTCGCTGGTGCATTTGTTGGTGACGCTCCGGGAGCAACTTTCAACCGTGATGGCTACGCCGCAGAAATGGCGCTGATTCAGGGGGCGGGTGGGACCCCCGTGATCTTCCAGTCCTGGGGAATTACTCAGCAGCACGATGAGGACATCATCGATTCCTACCGGACTCTGGCTGCCTGCTGCGACAGTATGATCGGGTTTGAGCTGAGTCCGGTATTTGCCCCCTTCGGCCGGATCTACAGCGAGACGGTCTATCGCGGACTGCTGGATATTCCTCGCTGTATCGGGGCCAAACATTCATCTCTTGATCGCGGACTCGAATGGCAGCGTCTGAACTGGCGAGATGAGGTAAGGCCGGACTTCATGGTGCTCACCGGAAATGATCTGGCGATCGATATGGTGATGTATGGCAGCGATTATCTGCTTGGTCTGAGCAGTTTTGCCCCGGATCTTTTTGCTCGACGTGATCGTTTGTGGCAGCAGGGCGATCCTGATTTTTATTCGCTGAACGACGTGCTGCAATACCTCGGGTTCTTCACATTCCGGCCGCCGGTACCCGCTTACAAACATTCGGCCGCCATGTTCCTGAAACTGCGGGGAATGATTGCAACATCCCTGACCCATCCGCAGAGTGCCGAGCGTCCTCCGGCTGACGAAGCAGTACTGCAGGAGATTCTGCACAGTCTTTCCCCGTGGCTGTAGCATTCCGAGCACCGGATACAATCGCTGCGAACAGACTTTTGACAGCTCCTTCCGTTCCTGCGTAAATGCCAGCCTGCGGCAGTGGCAATTCCCCGGTAAATCTGGGACAACTTCGGCAGAACGCTGACAGCAGAGATGCGGTCAGTAGTGCTTGTCCGGCAGGCCGCCTGCCTCACAGGAAATCCCCCTGTCTGTGCTGCCGGAAGGGTTTGTTCAGTACGGATCTGCAGCCATCGCTGCAGCTGCATTCCGTGACCATTCAGGAGACCGCAAGCATTGAACCGACAACGAATGATCGTGACGGTGGCATTAATGGGGCTGCTGTGTTCAGCTGCCAGCGTGGCTCAGTTTGGCCAGCGCGGTCGGCGGGGAATCAATTATGGAACGGACGGTCGCGTTGATCGCCGCGGAGTTCCCGACTGGAAGATCGACGACAATTTCACCGAGGACGTCTTCACTTTTGTTCGCATCCGCTATCGGTCGATGGGGCGTTGGGGCTGGCAGACGGATTATCCTGATGCTGACCTCAACTTCAGCTGGCGTCTGCAGCAGCTCACTTCCCTGCACACAGATCCTGATGGAGTGATTCTGGATCTGACAGATCCGCGACTGTTTGATTATCCATTCATTTACGTCATCGAGCCTGGTTACATCTATCTGGAAGAGGATGAGCGCGCTGCGCTCCGCAGCTATCTGCTCAACGGCGGCTTCATGATGGTGGATGATTTCTGGGGCGATGAAGAGTGGGCAGGATTTTACCGGGAACTGAAGCAGGTCTTCCCGGACCGGGAGCCTCAGGAACTGCCACTGGATCATCCCATCTTCCACTGTGTTTACGACCTGCAGGAGCGACCTCAGATTCCTGCAATCGGATTTGCTCAGCCGATGGCAAACGGAGAGATCTACACTGCCCAGGGGCCGGGAACAGAAGAAGTCCATTACCGCGGACTGTTTGATGATGACGGTCGCATGATGGCGATTATCTGTCACAACACGGATCTGGGTGATGGCTGGGAACGTGAAGCTGAAGATCCCTGGTACTTCCGGGAGTTCTCTGAAAAGAAGGCCTACCCGCTGGGCATCAACATCATTTTTTACGCAATGACTCACTAGCAGGAAAGCAGCGCGGAGCCCGCACCGACTGTCAGACCACAGCAGACTGAAAGCCACAAATGAGCAGTACTGAAATCAACGAAGAACGAGAGCGAGAACTGATTCTGCAGCTGCGTGATTTTCGCAGGCGGATTGACAGTGAATTATCGCGTGTGATTGTTGGACAGAAGGATGTCGTGCGGCAGCTGCTGGTATCACTGCTGGCAGGGGGAAACTGTTTGCTCACAGGAGCTCCGGGACTGGCAAAGACACTACTGGTCAAGACGATCGCAGACCTGTTCAGCCTGAAGTTCAGCCGGATTCAGTTCACTCCCGATCTGATGCCGGCGGATATTACCGGCACCGAGGTGCTGGAAGAGGACGCCTCCGGTGCTCGCAGCATGCGATTCATTCCCGGGCCGGTCTTTGCCAACGTTCTGCTGGCGGATGAGATCAACCGTACGCCTCCCAAGACGCAGTCAGCATTGCTGGAAGCCATGCAGGAGAAGCAGGTCACTGCGGCGGGGCGACGATATGAACTGGAGAGTCCATTCTTCGTCCTGGCAACTCAGAACCCAATTGAAATGGAGGGGACCTATCCCCTGCCGGAAGCGCAGCTGGACCGCTTCATGTTCAATGTGATGATCGACTATCTGCCGGAGGATGACGAAGTGGCGGTCGTTCAGCAGACCACAGCGGATGCACCTGCACCGGTGCAGCCGATCTTCAGCGGCCAGGACCTGATCGATTTCAATTATGTTGTTCGCAAGGTGCCGATCGCGGAGGACGTTGTCAGATACGCGGTCCGGATTGCGGCTACGTCACGTCCGGGTCAGCCGGGTTGTCCGGAATTCATCAGTGACAGTGTCTCCTGGGGGGCGGGGCTGCGTGCCGGGCAGTACCTGGTTCTGGCTGGAAAAGCGCAGGCACTCCTGGATGGTCGCAGTTATGTGACTGCAGCGGATATTCGTTCCTTCGCACTGCCCGTTCTGCGCCATCGTATTCTCGCCAACTATCGAGCAGAGGCTGCCGGCATTACCGTTGACCAGCTGATCAGTCGGCTGCTGGAGCACGTGGAGCATCCGAAGAACGAGGCAGTAGCCTGAGTGCGTGAGCGAAAGGGATGCAGCGACGCTGCGATCTGTCGCTGACAGCGACTGCTGAAGGAGAGGACACATGTCCGCAGAGCTGATGAATCCGTCGGTGATCATGGCAATCCGTTCGCTGGAATTGCGCGCACGTCTGATTGTTGATGGCTTTCGTACCGGCCTGAACCGCAGCAATCGCCACGGATTCTCCGTGGAGTTTTCGGAGTATCGGCAATACACACGCGGAGATGACCCCCGATTTCTTGACTGGAAACTATTTGCCCGCAGCGACCGCAGTTACATTCGACTGTTCGAAGACGAGACCAATCTTCGCTGCAATATTCTGCTGGACATCAGCCGTTCCATGACCTTTCAGTCGCTGGACTGGAGCAAGTGGAACTACGCCTCAACACTGGCTGCATCGCTGGCATGGCTGCTCAACCGTCAGGGCGACGCCGTTGGACTGACGCTCTACGACGACCACATCAGAGAAGTAATTCCGGCCCGCTATCGGCCCGGCCATTTTCGCAGGCTGCTGGTCACGATGGAGCGAGCAGCAGCCGGTCAGCTCACTGATACCGCAGGTGCGCTCCGAGATGCAGCTGAGCGACTTCAGAAACGGGGGCTGGTGATACTGATTTCGGATCTGCTCTCACCTGCAGACGAACTGCAGGACAGTCTGCGTGCCCTGCGGGGCTGCGGACATGATGTTGTTGTGATGCAGGTCCTGGACCCGGCAGAAATCAGCCTGAGTTTCTCTGAGCCACTGCGGTTTGAGGACCTTGAAACGGCGTTACAGATCCATGCCGATCCTGACAGTATTCGTGATGACTACATCGCCAGGATCACGGAGCACAATCAGCAGCTGCAGCGGGAATGCGAGGCGGCCGGAGCGATCTATCGGCAGTTCCGGACAGACCAGCCGCTGGAACTGGGCCTGGCGGAATTCCTTCAGGCGCGGCGGGAATTTCGCTGATCAGACAGGCGACAGAACGAGGGCAGCAGCAACAGGATTGAATGACAATGTTCGAGTTTCTGAGTCTGAACTTTGCTGTCGCCGGAGGACTCCTTGCGTCCATTCCGTTTGTCCTGCATTTGCTGCGCAGGACACCCGCTCGCACGGTCCCGTTTACGATGGTGCGTTTCCTGAAGGAAACACTGCCAAAAACAACTCGCAGATCGTCTCCTGAACACTGGCCATTGATGCTGCTGCGGATCCTTGCCGTCGTACTGCTGGGAATGGCGTTCTCGAGGCCATTTCAGCGTCTCTCCATTGAACAGGACGACGATGTTCAGAGCGGTCAGCGAGTCGCCGTTCTGATTGATTCCAGCGCCAGCATGCGACGGGACGGAATTCGCGATCAGGTTCTGCAGAAATTCCACAGTCTCGCAGATTCGCTGAGCAATGATGACGTACTGAGTGTCGCAGTGTATTCCTCAGCGACATCGTCACTGATTTCGGCAGAGGAATGGCAGCAGACTCCATCGGAAACCAGATCGGCACTGCTGCAGCGGATCGACGAACTGTGGGAACCGGACTGGTCGTCCACGGAAACCGCCACTGCCATGCTGTCGACAGCAGAAGAACTCTCGCGGGAAACAGCGGGAGGTGGAGCAGTTCGCGAGAAGGTACTGGTCGTTATTACAGACTTTCAGAACGGCAGTCGCCTGCAGCAGTTGCAGTCCAGCGCCTGGCCGGAAAACGTGCGCATCGATCTGCAGGTCGTCCAGGCCACACCCGGCGGAAATGCCGGGATCAGTCTGCTCCGAGAAAACAACAGCGATCGTGTGCGTGTGACCAGTGCCGGTGATTCCACCCGTTCACAGTTTCGACTGCAGCCCTTTGATGCCAATGGACAGCCACTGGGCAAGCCCATCACAGTGGACATAGCGCCAGGGCAGCGGCGTACAGTGACGCTGCCATCAACGGGACAGACTCCCGCCGCCGGTGTGGAACTGCTGGATGATCCTCACCCATTCGACAACGTAATTGATCTGCCGACGGCGGAGACGCCAGTCCGTGCCATCGGACACCTTGGCTCCACGGACCCCAACGACTCCGAACAGATGCGGTATTATCTGCAGCGAGCCCTTGATGGAGACGAAACTCTGCTGCCGCAGTTGTCGGATCTGCAGACGGCTGACGGCACCATTGTACCTCCCCCCCGAGAAACTCGACTCATCATCGTTACAGGCACTCCATCGCAACCGGCAGTGCAGAGTCTGGAGTCTGCTCTGGCGAGCGGCCGCAATCTGCTGATCGCACTTGATTCCGTGGAGATGGCCCGGGCATTGCAGCCTCTGTTGCCGGCAGACTGCGAAGTTACCGAAGCTGATGTGGACGATTACGCCATGTTCACCGCACCGGACCTCGAGGCGCCTCTGCTGCGACCATTTGCCGATGCACGCTTCTCAGATTTCTCCTCCATTCGCATCTGGAAACACCGCAAACTGAAGCTTGCCGCCGACGATGATCAGCCGCCCCGTATCCTGGTAAGATTTGACAATGGCGATCCGGCTATTGTCGAGTACTCGAAATCAGGGAGCGGGCGAGTCTTCCTGAGTATGACCGGGTGGCATCCGACCGACAGTCAGTGGGCGTTATCCAGTCGCTTTCCGCCATTGCTGAACCGCCTGCTGGAATTGTCGTGGCCCAATGAAAGCGAACTGCAGATTCTGGAAGTGGGCTCGACGCTGTCACCAGAATTCCTTGCAGACACGGACTGGACACTGACCAGACCTGATGAATCAACCATTTCTGCATCACAAATGTCTGCAGATTCTGAGGGCGAGTCACTGCGCAGAACTCTGGTACTGGATCAGCCGGGGCGCTGGAGGCTGACAATGCCCGCATCCACAGGAACCCAGGAAGTGGAGTTTCTGGTCAACGTTTCAGCTGCAGAAAGTCGAACAGAACCATTACCAGCGGGACAGTTGCAGGCCCTCGGATTGTCGGCTGATATTGCTGCCATCGAGAACGACCTGGAATCGACTGCGGACGCCGCCACCCGGAAGGCGCGTCTGAACGCCGAGGAATTGGAGTCCCGACAGAAAATCTGGCGTCTGTTTCTGCTCGCAGCCATGGCCTGTCTGCTCGCCGAGGCATTGCTGTCGCGGCGAATTGAGCGGCGTCAGAGTACAACGGAAGCGGCAGCCTGAGCAGGCTGGGCTGCTGTAATACACGTGGGCGGCGCAGGCACAGGACTCAGCCCGCCGTCAATTCCACTTCCCCTTCGTGGAAGACGCCAATGCGGCGAAATCGCTCATAGCGATGCTCAACGATCTCGTCGGGAGTAAATTTCTCGAACTTCTGCAATGCTTCAATCAACCGACCCTTCAGCGTCGTGGCAATCTTGAAGTGGTCCCGATGAGCGCCGCCGAGCGGCTCTGGTATCACTTCATCGATTACACCAAGCTCCATCAGGTCCTTGCTGGTGAAACGCAGAGCTCGCGCGGCTTTGTCCTTATGCACGGCACTCTTCCAGAGAATGCCGGCACATCCTTCAGGGCTGATCACGGAGTAGTAAGCGTGCTCAAGCACTGCCACATGATTACCCATGCCAATCCCGAGAGCACCTCCGGATCCACCTTCACCAATCACAGCGCACACGACCGGCACCTCAAGTGTGGACATATCTCGCAGATTGACTGCAATGTTGTAGGATTGTCCACGCTCCTCGGCACCAATCCCCGGATACGCACCCGGAGTATCAATCAGGCAGACGATCGGCAGACCGTAGCGACTGGCCATCTCCATCTTCTGCATCGCCTTGCGATAGCCTTCCGGGTGAGCACAGCCGTAATTGCACTCATTTCGTTCCTTGAGTGTACGACCTTTCTGCAGCCCGACGAACATGACCTTGCGTCCACCAAGCCGGGCAAATCCCGTCGCAATTGCCCGGTCATCACCGAAGGCCTTGTCCCCGTGCAGTTCAACAAATTCGTCAAAAACCAGTTCCAGATAGTCGCGAGTCTGTGGGCGATCGGGATGTCGAGATACCTGAACAGTCTGCCAGGGATCAAGATTTGCATACAACTCACGCGTCATCTGAGTGAGTTCCACGCGCATTCTTCGCATGCTCTCCTTTTCTGCCGGACTGGGATCGGGTTGTGCCTCCAGTTGAACCAGACGATCTTCCAGTTCATACAGCGGTTTTTCGAAGGGGAGTCGATGAAGTGATGCCATGAACAGAGATGTCCTCTGAAGTGATCTTCGGGAAAAGTGTCGGAACGCGTGGGCCCCGATTTCTTCATCCCGCAATGTCTGTTGCACGCCGGTGCTGCACGGATGCCTCAGAGTCTAATCAGAAACGGAGGCGAGGCCCTAATCTGAGCGGTGATTTTCCAGAATCCACCCAGGTCTGAAAATCCCGTTTCCAGTTGGAAAACAGGACTCCGCTGTTCGCTCAACGTACATGCTGAACCGGGCACATTCCGCTACATGAACGCAAAGCTCATTCAATATCCGGCAACTCTTCCATGAACTCCATTTCCGCATGCGCTACGTCCGGAACCGCCGGCACAGCTGTTCGCCGCTCCAGGGGCAGAAGAATATTTGTAGCCGCCTGCTGCGCTGCCGCCTGCTGCGCTGCTGCCTGCTGAGCTGCTGCCTGCTGAGCTGCTGCCTGCTGGACTGCTGCCTGCTGGGCT
>JALRDR010000961.1 GCA_023262145.1 Planctomycetaceae bacterium
ATGCTCGGGGAGGTGTGAACGGCAACAATGCAGTTGCTCAGGCCCCGTCTGTTGCGGAACCTGCTGCGACTCATGCAGAATCCGAAGCGCTGAGTCTGGCGGCATGGTTTGCCGATGCCAGTGCACTGCCGGATGTCTGACAGGGTTTGTCAGCAGCAATTGTCTCAGGTCTGCTGACTCTGCTGAACTGCTAAGGTGTGTCTGTGGTCAAAGCTTTTCGCAGGGGACAGTGTTCGTCCTGTTCCATTCCTCGGCGATAAGTCTGCAGCAGTGTATGCGAGCGTTTTGCCAGCATCCTGCGGACTTCGCGGCGCTGTCCGCGAACGCGCGGAATGAACATATCGTCATAGCCTGTCGTGTGATGGCGCATCCAGGCGATGACAGCGGCTTCGGCACGCTGCGAAACCGAAATCCGCTGCGTGCGCGCGACAGTTCCGCTGCCGACAGGTGTTGCGTGAGCTGTGACCGCCTGTGCCAGCTGCTGTGCCAGGTCCGAATAGCGGGGATGGAATTCGAGAAACTGCACGACCGCAGCAAGGAACTCCTGAACATACTCCGCCTGCGACCTTTCGCGGCGATCAGCATCCGCGGCTTTTCGTCTGGCATAGCTGTCAGTGGATCGTTCCTCCTGCAGCGTTGCAGCGATTTGCCGAATCGTGCTGGCTGGTGCCCAGACTCCGCGCGAGAACGTACGGCGCCCCTTCCGCTCCTGAACAACGTAGTGTTCACCGGCGGCTTTGACTCGGCGAGTCAGTGCTGCATCACCGGGCAGGAGCAGTTCCCATGCTTCAGGTATCTGCTGCATAACACCGGCCTGATCGACGACAGTCCCCGGAGCTGGTCCCGGGGAATAAACATCACTGCTCATTGGGCCTCCGTGTGGAGCTTCCACAACAACGTCAGACTGCGGCGAAAAGGAGTGCTGGAGGAGATTACTGAGGGAAGACCCGATAAGGCTGAACAGTCTGAGATTTTCCTTTGAGTGGCACAGGAATGCAGGGTTCGCAGCGAAAGACATCTGCAACTCGCTGATAGGTTTCGGGGCCGATGATGACCTGCCCCGGTGCTGCCACTGAAGATTCCAGTCGACTGGCCACGTTGACAGTATCACCGATCACGGTGAAATCCTTGCGAGATTTGCTTCCGATATCGCCCATCACAACGGGTCCGGAATTGATCCCGATACGCATTTCAACAGCCGGTCTCCCGGATGTCCTGTTAAAGTTTTCGAGTTCGGCCTGCATTTCCAGAGCGGCTCTGACAGCAGCAATACCATGTTGATTGATGGCCAGCGGAGCTCCAAAGAATGCCATCATTCCATCACCCATGAATTTATCCAGCGCACCGTAGTGACGGAACACGACCGTATTCATTCGCTCCCAGATGTCATTGATCAGGTGCACGACATCAGCGGGCGACATCGTTTCTGACATTGCGGTGAATCCCTTGAGGTCAGCGAACAGTACGCTGACATTTCGTTCTTCAACCAGCATGTCGTCGCCGCTGACATCGGTTCGCGCAATGATCTGGTCAACAACTGACGGGGAAAAATAGCGAGCCAGTTTGCTGCGTCGCTTCTGTTCCTGGAGGATTTCTTCTCGAAGTCCTGCCTGCCTGATTGCCACTGCGGAAAACAAGGCGACTGTGGACAGCACTTCAAGGTGTTCATGGCGAAGGGAAAACTCAAGGCTGTTGCCTTCCACATAAATCACTCCGCTGACCGTGCCCTTGTTGTACAGGGGAACGCAGATTGCCGACCGGATGTTCAGGCTGCCAATGCTGGAGTTTTCAGAAAAGTTCTGCGCGTCCTCGATGAGCAGCGCAGACTGATCTGCAATGGCCTGCCGGATGATGCTCTGGCTGACCCGAACAGGATCAACTCCCTCACTTCGGCTGACTCGGGGCACAATGTTCCCTGAGGCATCCAAAAGTGCGATCATTCCGGAACGTACCGGAGCACATTCAAAGACGGTCTGCAGAATCCGGGCCAGCATGTCGTTGAGACTTGTGCTGGCCGCAAGCGATTCCCCGATGAGGTGAAAGAGTCGCTGTTCCGGTGAGACAAAAAGGGAGTCCGGCTCATCGTCAGAGTCATCGTTGTAAAAAACACCTCGGGTGAGCGCAATACTCATGCGGGGCATGTTTCTGGAGCTGCAGATGCGAACGTCGTCGGAGTTGAGGGCTTCCAGTTCCGGTTCGGAAGATACAATCCCGGCCAGATTAAGGATGCCGGACCTGGCACTGCTGTTGCCGGCGGCCTCGAAGCGAATGGGAAACAAACCAAGACGGATGATGTCTCCGGGGGCGAGTGGCCCGGATGTCTGGATCCGCTCACCATTCACAAATGTCCCATTAACGCTGGAGTTATCCTGTATGATCCAGCCATTTTCTGTAAGGCGGAACCGGGCGTGATTTCTGCCCACTCCCTGACTTCGAGCAGGGAACGTAATATCACACTCCACGGAACGTCCAGCAACGGCTTCCGTCTGATCAATGACGCGGTGCACCGTGCGTTGTTCGATCTCGTAGCTGATTCGAAACCATGAACCACTGGACGACAAGAGTTGTTCTCCTGACGATGAGTATGCGAAAGCGTGGGCAGTCCGGCAGACGACGCTCTGCAAAATACTTCAAAACGCCGGCAAGTGGCAGCCATTACCAGGATTTAGTGAGAAGCACTGGCCGTATTTTCGGGCAGCGTTGTTGACAGAAACTGCTCCGTTTCCCGGAATGATATGCCTCAGTTCAAAGTAATCTCCAGTCAACAGTCGCCTTTTGCGGAGAAGTCCAGGCTGCCGCCAGATAGTCCGCGACTGGATCAACTTGTGTCCCAGCCAGACCTGATTCTGCGGTCGTGCTGGAAGGGCCGCGGCTGCAGGAGCCATTCATGAAGACATGCGGTTTTCCATCAGACTGCCGATCGGGGCGATGACCGAGTGGTGTTATCCGGGCAGTTCCGAGCTTGCAATACAGGCCTGATTCTGTGACGAAGTCAGGCCTGTTAAGTCAGCGTCGGGAATGCTTCCAATGCAGTCGCACACGAGACCACCAGGGTGCATAGTCAACGCCGAAGGTACCCTCGTCCGTGAAGCGACGTTCACCGGAGAAGACTCCGGCCCGTTCGGAATACAACGGTGAACTACCGCCGACGTGGTATCCGCCGTACGTCGGATCAAGTGCAGAGTCTGCCCATGGGGCAACCATCCGGGGAGATCCGCTGCGGCGTTGATTGCAGTGAACGCAGTGATCCGAATGACCGTTCTTTGTGTGTCCGATGTAGCCACCTGAGAGCCAGCCTGGTACGAACCACGAAATGTCTGCGTGGAGAGCCTCGGTGCTGCTTGCGGAGATAACGCTGACGAGCAGGACAGACTGGATCATGCGATTCGCCATCATGCGACTCCGCGAGTGGTAAAAGGCCATGATGTCGAGGCGCACATCTGCTCCGCGCCCACAGCCAGCCGGTTCAGCGAACAGCGGCGAGTGGATTCCGCAGAAACTTCATATAGGGCAGACGGACACCGTCCACACTGACCTGATCGGCTCTGGTAGTTCCGACGCCTGGCAAAAAGTCGGCAGCAGCCAGAAATGTGACCACATCATCCTGGTCCACTCCGTCGCCGCTCACGCCAAAACCGCCGATCAGCTCACCGTCACGATAAAGCGGAGTGCTTCCGGGAAAAAAGATGACCCCATTCTGATGTTCGAGTGGCGTTGTGGTATCACGGAAGTTGGTACCCACATGAAATGCGTCGTAGCCCAGAACCGAGTCAAATCCTGCTGCTGCCGCAGGCATGCCAATGTTCTCAGCCGTTGCACTGTCGACGGAAGGATTTCGCAAAGTGGAAAACTGTGGTGGTTGCGAACCATCAACTCCATCCGGAAATCGGGGTTCGGCCAGGAAACGCACCGTGCGATTGGTTAAGGCCACGCCAGGATCAAGACCATCCACCGTATCAGCCGGCTGGATTGCAGTGGCATCGGACAGATAGCGAACATTACGTGCCTTTGCGACTGCGACATCCAGAGAAAAGACCGTAGCATCCTGCATGCGATATAGTCCCACAACTTCGCCGTCGAGATCTGTGATGGCAAAGACCATGCGGGTTTGACTGCTGATCGGAAGACGAACAGCGGCGCGGACTTCCTGAGCAGCATCGATTGAGGTTAAGCCCTCTTATGGTTTAGATGATGAACAAATCCGCTACATGCTGGAGGACTCATTGAAATCTGCCAATGAAGATCTTGAACATCGTGCCCTTGCTGAAGAGAAAATGGGTGGCCACCAACTACTTGAGATGCTAAAAAATGCATTGGCTGAGGATCAAAAACTCATCGACAAGGATGACATTAAACTGATTGATGACGCCGTTAAAGATCTTGAAATGGCCCTGCAAGGTGATGATCGCCATCAAATTCATGAGAAAATAGAGCGTTTAAATGATGTAACTCAAAATTTTGCTCAAGCAAGGATGGATCATTCGATTCAAAAGGCATTGGGCGGAAAAACGCTGAAAGATATGGAGCTCTAATGCCAAAAATTATTGTCCTACCCCACCCTGAACTTTGTCCAGAGGGTGATGTGATTGAAGCAAAACAAGGTGAGAGCATTTGTAACACCTTATTAAAAAATCATATCGATATTGAAC
>JALRDR010000970.1 GCA_023262145.1 Planctomycetaceae bacterium
TTTTGCAGGATAAAAGCGTCGATCGGAGTTGCCTGTGGGTGGCTCGGGATGTGAGGAACCTGGGGACGTTGCACCGGCTGGAAGGACCAGTGCTCAAGTCGACTGTCCCGTACAGCGTTCCGGTCATAATCCGATTCCGGCCAGATTGCCCCGGCCTTGATCCAGCGCTGCAGCAACTGTATCTGCTCTGCAGACAGTCGAGGTCCTTCCGGTGGCATTCTGAGGTCTTCATTCGTGCTGGTTACTCGCCGGATCAGCTCACTTTCTTCCGGGGTCCCGGGAGTCACGACTATGCCCGTATTTCCGCCGGAAAGGAATGAGCTGCGTACGTCGAGGCGAAGTCCTCCCTCCTGACTTTCCGGACCGTGGCAGTCTGAGCAGTGCTGCAGAAGCAAAGGGCGGATACGGGTTTCGAAGTCAATTTCGTCAGCCGTTACCCGTGTGAACAGTCCTGTCAGCAGGAGTACCGGAACCAGGTACCGCAGCGGGACCGGTGAGGTGCTGCGTTGAGTCTTTCTGCGGCTGCAGATTGTGTTAATGCAGGTTGTCATCGGCCACGACTTTCAGGAGAACGCTGCGGAGTTGCCTTGCCCGGCGGCCATCAACAGCGGGTTGTCACATGGTCACCATACCAGGTTTCCGCAGTTGATGAAAATCCCGAGAGCGTTGCTGAGGTTGCAAGTCGGATAAATTCCACTTGCAGTGCGGTCCGTCTGGGGAAAACAGGGAAAATCTGCGGGCCCGATTGACGTAGCTGACGCAACGACAGCGATTCCTGATGATCTCCGTGCAGAACAGCCTATTCTCGGGTTTAATCTCCACCTGTTACAAGTGTCGTTCGGTGTTAAAGAGCTGAGGATCTGTACCATGCGCACAATTCAGTTCGCCCTGCTGCTTGCTGTGCTTGCAGGTACAGCGTCTGCCGATGACGACTTCTGGTTCGCGGATGCTGAACAGGCACAGCGGCTTGCCGAGCACAGGCGGCTGCCGTTACTGATCCATTTCTCCGGAATGAACTGCCCGCACTGCGTTGCGATGGAACGCACGGTGTTTGCAGATCGAAGTGTGCAGTCCCGGCTCCGCGAGGTCATTGCAGTTCATCTGAACCGTGACGTGGATCTGGAGTATAGCCGCCGATTTGGTGTCACACATGTGCCTGCAGATGTCATCATTCATACAAACGGTCGCATTGAAAAGCAGGTCGGCCGCAAGGATAAGGATGCCTATCTGCGTCTGCTGAGCCGGCTGCTGGCTGAACAGGATTCTGAACTCAGTCGCGTTGTGGAGCTGCCTCGTGCTGGAGTGACCATCAGTGGGCAGTCAGCAGGTACCGCGATGCAGACTGCAGAAGAGCAGGGCAGACCGACTGCAGACGCAGAACTGTTCAACCAGCAGACCCCGGGACTGCAGGGCTATTGTCCGGTGTCACTGAGTCAACTGGATCAGCTCGTGCCGGGATCAAAAACTCATTCGGTCATACGCGACGGAATTCGCTATTACTTTGCATCTTCGAAAATGCGCGAGGAATTTCTGAACGCACCACGGCGGAACCTGCCGGAGTGTCTTGGCTGTGACCCGGTCATTCTCACGCGAGAACTCAGGGCGATTCCCGGTGATCCGACGTTCCGCGTCAGATTCGATGGTCGACTGTGGCTGTTCACATCAGAGAAGACGCGGGCGGAATTCCTGTCCAGTCCGCTGCGTTTCAGTACCGTGCGCAGTGCGCTGCGGTCAAAGGGACTGCACACAATTCAATGACCCACTGCGGTGAGTCGGCGACCAGAGGCAAAGGCCGAAAATCCTGAGCCCGATTCAGCAGGTCTGCTTCACTGCGGAAGTGGCTTCCGGGATCCGGTTCATTGCGGACTGAACGACCGGAGAACTTCAGCCGCCGGTTGCAGGTGCTGTCTTTCGATTTTCTGCAACGGCAGCGCATACCTGCTGTGAACGTCGGCAATAGAAACGCCGCTGAAGGTTCAGCGGCGAATGATGTGCACACCTGCATCAGTGATCGCTGAACAGAATCGCCTTCGAGTATTCCCTGTTGAGCCTGGCGATGTGTGCGACGCTCACTTCTGCGGGGCAGGCTGCTTCGCATTCGGAGGTGTTGGTGCAGGAACCAAACCCTTCGTGATCCATGGCCGCGACCATGTTCACGACCCGCTGACTGCGTTCTGCTTTGCCCTGTGGAAGCGTTGCCAGCTGGGAAACTTTCGCGGATACAAACAGCATCGCGGAAGCGTTCTTGCAGGCGGCCACGCATGCACCACAGCCAATGCAGGCTGCAGCATCCATAGCCACTTCCTGCGTCGCTGACGGAACTGGAATACAGTTGCCGTCAGGAGCATTCCCGGTATTGACTGAGACATAACCTCCGGCCTGAATGATCCGATCAAATGCAGATCGATTCACAACGAGGTCACGAACTACGGGGAATGGTGCGGCCCGCCACGGTTCGATGGTAATGGTCTGGCCATCCTGGAAGCGGCGCATGTGCAGTTGGCAGGTGGTGGTCCCTCGATCCGGCCCATGTGCCTGGCCGTTGATCATCATACTGCACATCCCGCAGATGCCTTCGCGACAGTCATGATCAAACGCAACTGGTTCTTCACCGTCAGCGATCAGCTTTTCGTTGAGCACATCGAGCATTTCGAGGAACGACATGTGAGTGCTGACGCCGGCAAGCCTGTAGGTCTGAAACCCACCATGGTCTTCCGGGCCACTCTGTCGCCAGACACGCAGTGTGAGATTGAGTTTGTCACTGCTCATGATTATTTGTAGCTCCTGGTCGTGGGCGTGACATTTTCGAAATTCAGTGGTTCGCGATGCAGTACGGGTTCTTCACCAACATTCCGGAACTCCCAGCCAGCCACGTAACTGAAGAGATCATCCTGTCTTGCTGCCTCGCCGTCGGCAGTCTGGTATTCTTCACGGAAATGTCCGCCGCATGATTCCTCACGATGCAGGGCATCGACAGCAAGCAGTTCGGCGAATTCCATGAAGTCAGCGACTCTGCCGGCCTTTTCAAGGCTCTGATTCAGTCCGGTGCCGGAACCACCAGGTACTCGCAGATCCTTCCAGAACTGCTCCCGGAGATCCCGGATTCTGGGGATGACTTCCTGCAGTCCTTCCCTGGTTCTGGCCATTCCGCAGTAGTCCCACATGAGCAGCCCCAGTTCTCTGTGGAAGGAGTCCACGCTGCGAGATCCGTTGATGCCGATAAGTTTTGTAAGCCGCTGCTGTGCGGCAGTCAGGGTGGCAGCGCATTCCGGGTGATCTTCGACAACTCGAGGCAACTTGGCTGTAGCGAGATAGTCGTTGATTGTGGATGGCAGCACAAAATAGCCGTCCGAGAGTCCCTGCATCAGGGCACTTGCTCCGAGACGATTCGCACCGTGGTCAGAAAAGTTTGCTTCACCGAGGACATACAATCCGGGCAGATTACTCATCAGATTGTAGTCGACCCAGAGTCCGCCCATCGTGTAGTGCACGGCAGGGAAGATCTTCATTGGCACCTTGTAGGGATTCTCTGCCGTGATCTTCTCGTACATATGGAACAGGTTGCCATACTTTCGCCGAATAACGTCCTCTCCGTCTCTGGCAATTGCATCGCGGAAGTCGAGGTACACTGCCAGCCCGGTTTCTCCCACACCAAAACCGGCATCTGTTCGTTCCTTGGCTGCCCGAGAGGCAATATCACGTGGTGCCAGGTTTCCAAACGATGGATAGCGTCGTTCGAGATAATAATCGCGATCCGAGTCAGGAATTTCTGATGCCGAGCGGCCGTCATTCTGCCGCTGTGGAACCCAGACACGGCCGTCGTTACGCAGACTTTCACTCATCAGGGTGAGCTTCGACTGATAGTCACCGCTCACCGGAATGCACGTCGGATGGATCTGTGTGTAACACGGATTGGCGAGGTACGCCCCCCGGCGATGACAGCGCCAGGCTGCAGTGACGTTGCATCCCTTGGCATTGGTCGACAGATAGTAGACGTTTCCATAGCCGCCTGTGCAGAGCACAACAGCGTCAGCAACATGCACTTCCAGTCGACCGGTTTCGATGTTGCGGACAACGATTCCTCGAGCGGCCCCGTCGATGACGATCAGGTCCAGCATCTCTCGTCTTGGACACAGCTTTACCTTGCCGATAGCGACCTGTCGCATGAGCGCCTGATAGGCACCAAGCAGCAGCTGCTGTCCGGTTTGTCCGCGGCAATAGAATGTGCGGGACACCTGAGCACCACCGAAGGAGCGATTTGCAAGTGTGCCGCCATATTCTCTGGCGAAAGGAACCCCCTGAGCCACACACTGGTCAATAATGTTGTTTGACACCTGAGCAAGGCGATAGACGTTGGCTTCGCGTGCCCGGTAATCTCCCCCCTT
>JALRDR010000980.1 GCA_023262145.1 Planctomycetaceae bacterium
GGAGCCACTTCCGATACGACAACCCACTTATCGGTGAGTTCCTTCTTGAGTCGTTCAGCACGTTCAATCAGCGACACGGGCGGATTCCTGTAGTCCTGTGAAAGTAATCACTTATTGTGGTATTCTGGTGCATACGCCCCCGGCTTTCAAGTCGGGGCGGCGTGCGGTGAGGAGTCTCCCGATGTCCGGATTTCCGAGTTCTCTGGCCCGCGCTCCACTTCGGTCCAAAGACTCGGAACGCTCGGTTCCGCTATCCTCAGTGACAGTCTGCGATCCTTCAGAACTACTCAGGAGTTCGTATGCTGCGCACCGAGACCCCAGTCGTGTCCAGTACCTCATTTTTTTCAGCGGTGTCTCCCGAACGCCTGCTGGCCCGCGTCTGGAAACTGAGTAGTCGATTTTTTGCGATGTTGAGCCTGCTGACAGTCCTGTCAGTGCTGGCCGCCATTCCTGTCCTGAATCTGCTCACGCTGGGAATGTTGATTGACCCACAACGCCGAGTCGCTGGGTCAGGACGTCTCCGCGACGGATTCCCTTTACTCCGGATCGCCCCGCAGGCCGGTTATCTGCTGCTGGCGACATTGCTGCTCTGCCTCCCGATTCGTCTGCAGGCAGCGAGAGTTCATAATGCTGCTGTCATACTGGGAAACAACCACGAAACGGTACGGCAGATGCTGGGGTTTCTGACCGTCCTGCAGCTCGCCTGTGGCCTGCATCTGCTCTGTTTTCTGCTGAATGGCTGTCGCCCGCTCCTGCTGTTCCGACCACTCCGCAACCTGCTCAACGGAATGCGACTCGTCTGCACCACTTCCGGTCGAACGACGTTGAGCAGAAATCTTGACAGCACTGTCGAACTGATTGCCCCGCTGCGGCATGTGATGATCGGCTTCAGGGCGTTCTTTGGAGGGCTGGTCTGGCTGATCCTGCCTACCACAATGATGGTGGCAAGTTCCGCTCCCAACATTTCCGGTCCGGTATTTGCCTTGATCTCGGCGCTGGGCTTCCTGCTCATGATACCGGTGGCCGCGTGGCTGCCTTACCTGCAGATCCATCAGGCAGTTGAAGGCCGCTTCACTGCTATCTTCGAAGTGAGCAAAGTGCGTGAGACAATTCGCCGTGCACCATTCAGCTGGATGCTTTCAACCCTGCTGCTGTATCTGCTCACCATTCCGCTTTATCTGGGTCAGATTCGACTTCCCGCAGAAGACTCACTCCTGCTCCTCACGCCCGTCAGCATTCTGCTGATCTACCCCGCCCGCCTGCTGACCAGCTGGGCCTGGTATCGTGGAAACCGCCCCGAGAAATCAGCAGCACGCTGGTGGCATCGCTTGCTGCGGCTGAGCATGCTGCCACCGTTGACGATCTGCAGCGGACTGATTTTCCTGACACCCTACATCAGCCAGGCCGGACGGTTCGCCCCGTATGAAAATCAGGCGTATCTGGGCCCCGTACCGCAGCTGTTTCGGGAGCGTTTTGCGCTGCCCACTGGACGCGTTCCTGTCCTGCCCACAGGACCCGGTCCCGTACAGTCTTCAGCACACGTTCCCGTCCTGCCCGCTGGACGCGCTCCGGTCCTGCAGCAGGACTTTCAGGACAATGCCGAGGTACACAGGAGTGATCAGCAGGAAGGGCAGAAATAATCCCGGCCAGGCTCGGAACACGCTGTCCGAAAGAAACGACTGCAGATAACACAGCGGCAGAATTCCCAGCCCGGTAGACAGCATGACCCGAGCGGGTGGAATCCCGGCCAGCCCGGCTGCCCACGAAACCAGATCACTTGATGTGAGCGGATTCAGGCGAAGCATCACGATCAGAAAAAAACCGCGTTGCTGCAGTCGTGCACGCAGACGCGACAACCTTCCCACATCTTCATCGCCTCTTAACCAGCGCACACTGACACGTCGTGAAATCCACGATGCCAGCCCGGCGCCAAGAATATTCCCGGCCAATGCCAGCGTCCCCCCCAGCCACGGACCAAAGATAATTCCGCCCGGAATGTAAAGCAGTATCCCCGGCAGTGGTGCAACAACAACCTCCACCGTCACCAGCAGCACATAGGCCAGCCACCCAAGTGGTCCAGCCATTGCGATCAGCTGCCGAGTCCATTCGATTACATCGGCAGCATCCGACATCTGCAGACCCTGTGTTCAGCCACGCTTCCCGGTCATCGACAGTGACTACCGCCCGCGACGAATGCGACGTCCACGAACGGTAACAGCAGTTGGCTCGGGCTGGTCCAGTCGGCGGATGTAGAGATTCCGGTACCACACCTCCGTGCCGTGGTCTGTCAGCATGATTCGCCCCGTCTGATTCACACCAAACCCTTCCTGATTGCGGAATTTGCTGTTCTGGATAGCCGCTGCAAACCGCTCCGAATCATCGCGTTCATCAATGATGAGATTACCGTTCATCCAGTGCCGAATGCGATGGTCCTGGACCACAATGTGCCCCACGCTGAACCCATCAGCTGCTCCGTATTTTCGTTCCAGCACAGGAGACGAAACGTCGATCAGGTCGTAGATCGAGGCGGTGTAGTGCTTGGTGGCCATCTTCGGGAACGCGGAATCATCCTGAATCTGATATTCGCACCCCAGCCATGAGTTGCCGAACTTCTGTACGCGATACTTGATGCCGCTGTTTCCCTTTGGAGAGATGCGATATTCGAACCAGAGTTCAAAATCACCGTATTCGTCGCGCGTGACAATATTTCCGCCGCTACCGTTCAGGTGCAGTGTCCCGTCGTCCGCAAACTCCCAGCCCTTACTGACATCTTCTCCGTTCAGAAGCATCCACTGGGAAAGCTGCTGATCCTTGAGCAGATCAACAAACTGCTGAGCAAAACAGGAGGGAGCAAAGCAAAAGCAGCAGACAAGAAACAAGGAAAATCGCGTTCTGAGCATTCAATCACTCTCCTGAATCGCAGAATAAGGAGCACCGGCTGGGGCGACGATTTCGATCTGATCGTGCTGCAGGAAAAGAGTCTTCCTGCTCACAAGCCTTTATTCTGCTCTACCATGAAGGCTGCTGGCAATCTGCAACACCACAATCTCCGCAGGATTGGGAAATCCACTGCGGATTCTGGCAATAAAAAACCCGGAAGCAGCGAATCCCAGGGGGGGCGGAGGACTCAAGCTGCTTCCGGGGGCGATTGGTTGACATTACTGCGACTTCCCGAAGGAGGATCGCGGTCGTCATGACGGGACCGTATGACGATCTCCAAAACAGGTCAAGATGATCTGCAGCAGAATCGAGCCCAAATGGTCGCTGTGCAAAAACTCCCTCCGTTGTCGGACGCAGGATAGCTGTGTTCCGGCAAAAATCGCCGAATATCCACCCTGATCAACGCTGCACATCATCGATCGCTGCCGCCGGCAGTTGTGATCTACCTTTGTTCACTAAAGTTTTGAGCAGCGTATCTTCCTGACCCAGCCGGATACTGCGCGTTTCGGTACGCTCGCCAGCAGTACCCGCAGCCTGAGTGATGCTCAGAATTGCGGTGCCCGACGGCACCTCCCCCAGTGCAAACCGCACGGCAATCTCATATTCACCACTGAGTGCTTCCGGCTGGATAAAGACCTCTTCCCGCGTGCCACTCGCAGGTTTTGCGATGCCAGTCTCACGAACCAGACGTCCAAGCGTGGGCGTTGTGCGACGGCGAAAGCTGCATTCCTGCCCGGAAGGGTCGCGAATAATAAGGTCCAGATCAGCAGCACCCGCCCAGCGCAACGTGATCTGAAGGTCAATTTGTGACGCAGACTGCAGCCGGGAAAGAATCAGACCGGCTGCATCCTCGTCGCCGCTGTTCTGCAGCCGAGCGACCAGTTCCTGCACAGTTCGCTTCGCCTCGGCATGCTCACGCTCATAGCCAGGGTCCCAGATGTATCTGAGGATTCCACACCGCGACCAGACAATCGCTTCAGTATCCCCGGATTTGTCCGCGATACTCCGGGCCAGCAACCACAATTCCGCAGATGCCGTGGGACTGAGCTGCTCGATATCCCGCAGCGTATCGATTGCTGGCTCCCAAGCCTCAAACCGCGACAACATTGCAGCGGTGAGCAGCAGCTGCGGAATGTCAGAGATTCCGAAGTCCAGTCTGGACTTGAGAACCCGGGCAATCTGCCCGGACGGGCGGCCCGACAACCGCATCTGCAATGCCAGCACGTCGTACAACCATGGGGCCGCACGTCCCGCCCTGATCGCTGATTCAAGGCACAGCACAGCCGACTCGTACTGCTGGGAATGGCGCTGGGCCCGTTCGGACTGCACCTGATCGACGCCGGCCCGGGAACGCAGGGGTATACCTTGCTGGCCCAGCTGGCGCTGACGGTAATCCTGTTCAACCAGGCCGCCAATTTGCAGTTCGAGCGCATCCGCTTGCAGGGGCCGGTGACACTGCGCCTACTGGGCTTCGGCATCCCGCTCTCGGTGCTGCTGGGCACTCTGACCGCGGCTGTGCTGCTGCCGGTGTTGCCGTGGTGGGAGGCGGTCTGTCTGGCGGCGATCGTCGCGCCGACGGAGATCGCCCTCATCGACGCCGTTCTGGAGGACCGTCGGGTGTCCGAACGGGTGCGCCACGCCCTGTC
>JALRDR010000997.1 GCA_023262145.1 Planctomycetaceae bacterium
TCTTCGCGGCTGACCACGACACTCAGCGTCCGGTCCGCCTTCCTGAAGATACTGCCCCAGCTGTAATAGTGCACATCAGCTATCGACCCCCTGGCACTGACTTCAACACTGGGATTCCACGTCAACGCCGCTTCGAAATCTGCGAAGATGATGTCCTGATCTCCCTCCTCACCACTCAGATCCACAAGTTTGTTCACGGCGGCTGTGTGTCCCATCTGAGCACGCAGCTCCAGCAGCAACAGCAGCACAGGGGACCAGATCAGAATTCGCAGAATGACCTTCCCGACAGAGACTCCACTCTTCTTCGGCTGCTCCGATACATGTTCCGACATTGAACTTCTCTCCCCCCCTCCAAAGAAACAGACTCCGCTCGGAGCCGCCGCAGCCAGATTCTCCTGCGGAAACTGAGTACTTACTTACACTTTCAGCCAGCGTCAGCATCACGCAGCCGGATCAGTTCCTTGTCAAACAGGAATGGTCCAAACGGCAGGATTGACATGATGATTCCCTGCCCGGCCTTTGCCGCCGGCATCGGCACCTTCCTGATGGCAAGCAGAAACAGCAGCGCCAGCACCACAAACAGGAACCCATGCAGGGAGCCGACAATACGAACTGCCATTGGCATCCCCGCCAGGTACTTGAGCGGCATCGCGATACCGAACAACACCAGCGTGGACGTACCCTCCACCATGCTGAATACTCGCAGCCGATTCAGAAACACTACGTCACGATCTGCCATTTTCCTGTGTCCCACACTGGCATCTGACTCTGAGCACCACTGACCACCAGAAGCAGCACAGATCCTCGTCAACTCGACAGACGCCAGACAAGCTTTCAAGCCACCGGATCACTGCACGCATTCCATGATCACAGAAGCATTATCATTCTCTGGCAGCATAGCCGCTGGCCTGCATCCGGACACCTCCAGACATACCCCCGTGACCGTGTTTTCATGCAAACTGCTGCGCAACTGTTTCAGACACACCATCATCGCACAATCCGGCTGGTGACTACGAGCAGTTGGCTGCATTCCTTGCGGATCGACAGCCCAACGCCGTGCACCACCCGTCACAACACCGCTTCAATCCACTGGGAACCCACCCGCGGAATTCTCAGACTCTGACGACCCTCTTCCGCAGGAGACCAGCAGATCAGCAAGGCCAGGATCATTTATCCTGCAGAATGTGCCCGCAGTCGCGATCTGGTCTGGTCCCATCCGGGGTTCGCAGATCGTTGTCTCTGCGCCAGAAACGATGCAGAACTCAACTGCCTCGATCTGCGCAAACAGGATTAGTCTCCGCTGAATGGATCGCCAATGCCGGGTGCCTCAGCCTGACTGACAGACTCCTCATGCCATAGTCAAGGTCCCTCACACACTCGCCTGGACTATCTGCTCTGCAGATCACCGCAGATCAGAGCTCATCCTGCGTTTCCTGTACGCCAGCACCGGCAGGCACAATCACCCGGATCCGCTCTGCATCCTCAACCTCAAGCTGATACTGCAGAACCGCGCGATCCACGGAGCCGCGACTGATGATTTCGCCGCTGTCGATGAGCAGGTTCCCGGAGGCAACAAGTCGGCCGGGATCTGGCGAATCACCGTATTCTGTGAGCGTCGGGTGCTCGACATCCTCGAACACGTTGCCGTCAACAATCACT
>JALRDR010001108.1 GCA_023262145.1 Planctomycetaceae bacterium
AGAGCGCCGCATCAGCAGTGACGGCGCCCTGCACAGCTGCGGCATCTGACGGATTTCCGGCTGCAGACCTGCCGGCCACTACAGCCTGATTTCTGGCCTGAATCACCGCCTCCAGCGTATCCCGTTCATGATTCATGTACCCCTTCGCTGTTTCCACCAGGTTCGGAATCAGGTCATAGCGTCGCTTGAGCTGAACGTCGATCTGGCTGTATGCGTTGCCAAAGCGATTTCGCAGCTGCACGAGTTTGTTGTAGATTCCGACGAAGTAAAGTGCCACGAGGATCACAAAGACGATGAATCCTCCGGCGATCAAAATAACGGCATTCATCAGTTCCGGCTCCTGGTTACGGGTCGCGGGTATCACGGCAGTGCAGGTGAACGCTGCAGACGATTACCGCTCGTCTGCCTGCTCTGGTGTTGAGTATATCCAATTTTGTCAATTATTCCCGGCCACGGACGCCACGGCTTATTCTGCTTCGCTGTGAACCCACAGCGCTTTTCCCTTCCATTCAGCCAGCGTGAGCAGAACAGACTGCATCAGCACGACCAATAAACCGTGCGGAATCAGATCGAAGTCGGCCAGCAAAAACTGAAACAGCACAAGGGCCATGGCAGTGGAGCCGTGCTCAAGAAACGCCCATTGTCGCTCGCCTCGCTTTGCGGTTGCAACTCCGAAAACGGTCCATGCCGGGGCATACCAACCGTTGGTAAACCCAAGGGAAATAATTGGAACTCCGTACCAGATCCCCATGTGCAGCAGCAGAAATCCGGAGACGACCAGCCCTGCGGGTCGTAGTGCACCATGGCTCGCGTTTCGCAATGCTCGCACGACAGCATTAAAAATGGCGTAGAAAAAAACGGGGACGACACCGTGAGTCAATGTGAACATCAGTACGACGATGGCCGCCAGCGCGTAGGACAGATCAGGGCCTTTAATGTCGATTCCTCCACCATTCCAGCGCAGACCAAATGCGGCCAGCAGATAGGTGGGCACAACGACCAGCAGCGAACGGAAGAACGATTCAACAATGCCCTGGGCATTCCTTCCGGACATTGCTGGGCTTCCGGAGATGAACATTTTGAGCAGGCTGGTCACGCTGACCGCCGAGAGATTCAGCGGTTCATCGGCCGTACAGGGGGTTTCGTCATGAGTCATGATCTTTCGCTCGCAGGTTTATTCGGAAGTGTAAGCAGTCGGCCATTGTCCGAGGAATCGTGTGTCGTGCCAATCGTAGTCTGACCTTACGCTGTTCCGCGTGCTGACTCAAGAGCAGTGCCGAAGAACGAGCCGATGAGTACAACGGCGACTGCCAGCAGACAGACATTCAAGGCGATCGATGGGGCAGTCGACCGGGACCAGTTGAGCCGCTGCGCTGCACTTTGCTGAAAGCTCCTTCTGCGGTTTTCAGCACAGACTCCGGAACCATTGCCGCAACGAACATGGAAGTGATCAGGCAGGTGATCCAGATGACGAGAGGTTTCCGGTGGTGCATCTTCCCGATATTGACTCTGCGCAGCAATTCGAGTGTTGCGGTAATCAGCCCCGCCAACGTGCCGAGGCATGCCATCGAGAGGACCACAAGAGCCAACCGACCCGGCAGATACAGAGCGTTGACGAACCGAGGAATGGCCTGACTGGAGAAGAGCATCTGCATCGCGATTGATGCAAAGGTGAGCAGAGCAAAGCCGAAAAAGCACAGAAAAACCACTGGCACCGCACCGATCAGGCCTCCCACGGCGGCGAAGATAATTCCCTTGCGGAGCAGTCCTCCGAGCCCGGTTGGGGGCAGCTGAACGGAAAGAATCAGACATTCGATGAGAAAGTGAACGCCGATCATGATCAGTACTGTGACAGCTGCGGGCAGGCCAGCGGAACTGGCAAGAAATCCGCCAGACAGAATCGTCAGGTGCATCGCAATAATTCGCGGATACGGTCTGAAGAAGTGCTCTCCCTTCGTGCTGTGCAGGTATTCCTTTTTGCTGAGGAATCCGAAGTAAAAGCTCCATGCCTGTTCTGCGGCGACGCCAGCAGCTGCCAGAGCGACCTCAACAAGATGACTACCGAGCCACTGTTCCAGAGTTGGGCGATTGCTGCCTGATAATTGCGGAGCGAACCCAAGCAGGAACACGCC
>JALRDR010001112.1 GCA_023262145.1 Planctomycetaceae bacterium
GGGCAGAAGCTGGTGAAACACCTTTCGACTATGGCCAACGGGTTGCCAATGAACTCGAACAAGAGATTCTTCTCATTGGCGAAGGCAAAGTTGCCGCATTTGTGGCCGAACCCGTGGTTGGTGCAACAATGGGAGCCGTCCCTGCTGTCGAAGGCTACTACAAGCGTATCCGCGAAATCTGTGACCAGTATGGAGTATTGTTGATCCTCGACGAGGTCATGTGCGGTATGGGACGGACGGGGCACCTGTACGCCTGTGATGGCGATCAGGTCAAACCTGACATTCTCTGTATTGCTAAAGGTTTGGGTGCAGGCATACAGCCGATTGGCGCCATGCTTTGTCAGGACTTTATCTACCAAGCGATCGTCGATGGCTCCGGATTCTTCCAACATGGACACACTTATATGGGACATCCGGCAGCGTGCGCTGCTGGACTGGCTGGCCACTGAATTCGTCCAGCAGAACTGGGATCTCAAGTCACTGATTCGTACCATTGTCCTGTCCCGCACCTACCAGCAGTCATCACACGCCCGTCCGGATCTGCAGAATGCAGACCCGTCCAACCAACTGCTCGGAAGACAGGAACGTGTGCGTCTGTCGGCAGAGTCAATCAGAGACTCCGTGCTTGCGGTGAGCGGACTGCTGAACCCGGAGATCGGCGGCCCCAGCGTAAAACCTCCCCAGCCGGAGAGCGTCTCCCGCGAAGCCTACGCCAACAAGTGGGAAGCCAGCACAGGTGCAGATCGCTATCGCCGTGGCATCTACACATTCCTGCAGCGGACCACTCCTTTCGCCCAGTTCGTGACATTTGACATGCCTGACAACAGTCACACCTGCACCCGCCGCGAACGATCCAATACCCCTCTGCAGGCACTGACGCTGCTGAATGACCCTGTCTTCGTGGAAGCAGCTGCGGCACTGGCCACTCGAATCACCAGCGCTGCCGATTCAGGCGATCCCGCTGCCAGCCACCCCCCGGCGGACGATGCTGCTCGCCTGACGCTGCTGTTCGAGCTGACTCTGGCTCGCCGCCCTGCTCCACAGGAACGCGCTCGCCTGCTGCAGTACTTCAACTTACAACAACAGATCTTTGCCGCTGATCCAGCCGCTGCGACGCTGCTGGTCCCGAACGCTCCGTCTCCCGACTTTGCAGCGTGGACAGCAGTCGCCAGCGTCATGCTCAACCTCGATGAATTCCTGAATCGACAGTAACGACTGACTACCAACAACGGCACTCCTGTCGTTTCATCAGAAGAAGATTCAACGTGACCAGGCCTGAATTCGCACCACCATTGCCGTCTCGACGGCAACTTCTTGCTGACACCGGGTATGGACTCGGCGGTATTGCGCTCTGGCACCTGCTGCAGAACGACACTCAGGGGGCGTCCTCCCTCATCCACCATCCGCCACAGGTCAGGAATGTCATTTTCCTGTTCATGATGGGCGGACAGTCACACCTCGATCTGTTCGATCCCAAGCCGCAGATGCGATCCCTGCACGGCACCCCCGTCCCCGCATCACTCACTCAGGCGCGCAAGAGTGCCACTGGTGGAATCCTGGAAACAATTCAGGCAAGTCCCCGCCGCTTTCGTGCCCATGGCTACTGCGGTATGCAACTGTCCGATTTCCTGCCCCATACCTCCACCCTCGCCGACCAGATCTGCCTGATCCGCTCCATGCACTGCGAACAGTCCAACCACGACCCGGCACAGCTGCTGCTGCACTGCGGCACGCCAGGTTTTGGCAACCCCACCATGGGCAGCTGGATCAATTACGGGCTGGGCAGTGAGTCGGCAAACATGCCCGGCTACCTGGTGCTGCTCTCTGATGATGGCCACGGCCTTGAAGGGGCTGGTGCGTCACTCTGGGGCAGCGGATTCATGCCCTCCAGCTATCGCGGTGTCTCCTTCCGTAATACGGGCGATCCGATCCTGCACCTGCAGTCACCCGCAGGCATCACGTCCGCCACACAACGCGCCCGCATCGACGCCATTCGTGATCTCAATCAGATACAGCTCGAAAATACCGGAAATCACGAAATCGCCGCCCGCATCGATGCCTACGAACTGGCCTTTCGCATGCAGTCCGGCGCTCCCGAACTGCTTGATTTCTCGCAGGAATCAGCCAGCACACAGGAAAGCTACGGCATCCATGACGAACACACCCGATCATTCAGCTCCAACTGCCTGCTGGCCCGCAGAATGGTGGAACGCGGTGTTCGCTTCGTGCATCTGATTCACAGCTCGTGGGATCATCACAGCGATCTCACTGCTCGACTTCGCAGGAACTGTGAAATGACCGACCGCGGCATCGCCGCTCTCGTCCACGATCTCGATCAGCGCGGTCTGCTGGATGAAACACTTGTCGTGATGGCCGGAGAATTTGGAAGAACACCCATGTGCGAAGTCCGTCGCGGTCAGCAGTCCGACGGACGCGACCATCATCCACAGGCCTTCAGTATCTGGCTCGCCGGAGGTGGTATTCGCAAGGGACACATTCACGGCAGTACCGACGACTTCGGCTTCAATGTCGCTGAACAGCCCGTCCACGTACACGATCTGCAGGCCACGATCCTGCATCTGCTTGGCGTCGATCACGAACGCCTGACTTACCGCTTCGCTGGTCGCGACTATCGACTTACCGATGTCGCCGGCAACGTCGTGCACGACATACTCAGCTGAACAATTCGTGAGATTTTCCGCCGGTCAGCTGCAGCCAACGTCTCCGCTCCAGCCCGCAACACTGCAGTGGGCATCCGCCCGTCCGCCCCTTCACCCTTTACCCTTCACCCTTTACCCTTCACCCTTCACCCTTCACCCTTCACCCTGCACCCTTCACCCTT
>JALRDR010001161.1 GCA_023262145.1 Planctomycetaceae bacterium
CTGGGATCTGCAAATGGCGGAGAAACAGTGGGTGATTTCTGATTTCACTTCCAAGTTCAGGAATTTGGACGAAGACCGGCCTCGTGCCGGTCTTCTCTTTTTGTATTATTCCACGTACGAACGGCTCCTTCCAATTTCCACGAAAGCAGGACATACAGTATGCATCTCCGCGTGATTTTTTTCAGCCTCCTGCTGGCATTCACCATCGTTGGTTGCGGTGGTGCCGAAGACACGAAACCGGTTTACGTTGTCAACGGAAAGATCACAATGGCCGGCGCCCCGGTTCCCAAAGCATCCGTCATCTTCGCCCCCAATGACGGCCAGCCAGTTGCCTATGGCACGACAGAAGCCGATGGAACATTCCAGCTCACCACCTACGAGTATCATGACGGTGCTGCTGAAGGAAAGTTTGATGTACTTGTCTCAAAGTCAGCGCCGCCGCCGGCGTCCGACACGGAGCAGCATGACGAGACCGGCGCAACAACATTTCAGGAACCGGTGCACGACTCTGAAGACACCGACAGTTCATCTGGCGCCTCAGCCCTTGACCCGAAATGGAGTCGTCCGGGCAATGGCCTGGTTGCTGAGGTGAAGAAAGACGGTGACAATACGTTCGAATTCAAACTGGAATAGCATGTAAAAGAACACTGCTTTGTGATGAGCCTGCAATCTCGATATCGAAGAAGCGTAATCTCAGCCCTGTCAGCCGTCATTCTGCTGGTGGGGTTGTTTTTTTGGTGGACGGCAAGCTCCGTTACGTGGCGCGAGACGCTCGAAGCAGCGCGTGAGGCGCAGCAGGAATCCAGATTTGAGCAGGCCATGGAACTGGCGGCTCAGATCCCGAACTCTGCTGCCGAATTCGTCCCCGCGATGCTGCTCGCTGGGGAATCAGCAGCGAGGCTTGATCGACCGCAGGCTGCGATCGCTTTCTGGAGTCGAATTCCACGTTCCAACGACGACACCGGCCTTGATTTGCTCAACTTGATCTGCAGCGCACGCATCCACACCGGAGAACTCACTCAGGCTCTCACAGAACTCGGAACGCTCGTTCAGCTCCGACCTCAGGATCCTGAAGTCCTGTCTCGAATTGCCTTCCTCTATGCCGCCTGCGGCCGCAACTGGAGCGCTCTCCCGCATCTTGAAGTACTGCTCCGCAGTGGCTCGGCAACAGTTCAGGAATTGAGTCTGCTGGGGGATATACACCGCCCGGTGGACGAACGACCCTACCTTGAAAAGTGCCTTGCGTTGCAACCAGACGACCTGAATACTCGACTGGGGCTGGTTCAGTCCAGTTTGCTTGACGGTCAGATTGAGCAACCTTATCAGCAGTTGAGAGCACTGCAGGCAGAAGCACCTGAAGACCTGGACGTCTGGATCACCGGAGCATTGCTGATCGTCGAGCATTCGGCAGAGCTGTTTCCCGCCTGGCAGCAACTGCAGCCAGAAGAAGCAGAGCGTCATCCGGACGTCTGGTATGTCCGGGCTCGTTACTGTCGTGCAAGCAATCAGATTAAGCAGGCAATTCGCTGTTGTCTTGAATC
>JALRDR010000156.1 GCA_023262145.1 Planctomycetaceae bacterium
CGGGATTGTTACGAGTGCGTCGCGAACCGCTGGGCTGGGAGACTCTGGACTGCGGAGCTTCCCAGGCTTTCGCCGTAGCAGATCACCAGGTTGCTCATGTCTATCTCGGGCGAGGCGGTGATCGGAGTCAGGTCCGCCGGCTGTTGCAGGCTGTACCTGGAGTGGAGCGTGTGCTTGAGGGCGATGAACTGCAGGCTGCCGGTCTGGCTCATCAACGCAGCGGTGATCTGGTCTGTGTGAGTGAACGAGACGCCTGGTTCACCTATTACTTCTGGCTGGATGACGCAGCGGCTCCTGATTATGCGCGGACCGTGGATATTCATCGAAAGCCTGGCTATGACCCTGCGGAACTGCTTGTAAATCCGCAGTTGCAGTTCCCGAAGCTGCGTGTTGCATCCCGGCTGGCCCGCAAGATTCTGGGTTTTCGTTATTATATGGATGTGATTGGTCTGCAGGCGGAAGTGGTCAAAGGCAGCCACGGCCGCCTGCCGGACGCGGAGCACCAGGCGACAGATGGTCCGGTCCTGCTGTGTTCGGATCGCAGTGTGGAGCGGGAGTCGTTTCACGCCTGTGACGTGCGGGACCTGATCCTGCAGCTGCAGGGGGGCTGATTTTTCCGGCAGGATCGTGACTTCAGGATTGCCAGCGGACCAGCGGGGGGGCGTGTTTTTCAGAGAATTCGCGACTGCTGGCAATATTCCGGCGTGGCCGGCGGGCCGGTGTCCTGCAAGGATTCCCTGAAGTACAGGCCAGAAGCGAGTCTGGAAGTGGAATCACAGCAATTCCTTACGTAAAGTCTGTGCAGTCAGCGATGGCGTCCACAGAATCAGAATGCAGCAGGAACAGGTTGATGGCCAAAAAACCGGTTGATAAGAAACCCCGCGGTGGAGAGGCATCCGAAGAGGACCAGCCGCAGCTCGAAATGGCACTGTTTCAGGGGCCATTATTCGATCGTGTGGTTGACACAAAAACACATGCGAAGCTGATTCAGTCGGCATTGGTTGCTGCCAAGGAAATGGTCTCAGACGCCATGCGGCGGCGAGCGCACACGATTCAGATTGAACCGCGTGAGGGACGTTTTGCCTTGCGTTACACCATTGACGGTGCGCCCTATCCTGCCGCTGCGCTCCCCGGTCCGCGCGGAATGGCGATGGTGCAGGTTCTGAAGCTGCTGTCCGGTCTGGATCCGACCGAGCGAGTTCAGCCGCAGTTCGGGGGACTGCAGCTTGAGTTTGCCGATCGCAAATATGAAGTATTTGTAGAGTCGACTCCCGTTGGCAAGGCGGAGCGTCTGCGGATCAAGATCTTTGATGTAAAGCAGTCACTGCAGCGGCCTCAGGACATTGGGATGCCGGAGACGATCAAGGACCGCATTCGGGAGATTACAGCGCATCGCAGTGGTGTACTGGCGGTGTGTGGTCCTCCGGACAGCGGGGTCACCACATTGTCGATTGTTGCGGTACACACGGTGGACCCGTACCTGTACCAGGTTTTCAATTTGTCCGACCTGCGGGGCCGCAAGCTCATCAACGTCAGCGACTTTGTTCCGGAGCAGGGGCATGATCTGGAGATGAGTTTTGACCGCATCATACGCCGCGAGGCGGATGTGCTGTTTCTTGATCCGCTCAAATCCCCTGAAGTGGCTCAGACGATTTTCCAGTATGCGAACCGCCTGTCCTTCATTCTGGAGATTCCCGGCAATACTCCGTTTGAGGCGTTGAGCAAACTGATGGAGTGGGTGGGTGTGGATATGGTGCTGCAGGGTCTCCGAGGAATCCTGACGCAGAAGCTCATTCGCAAGTTGTGCAAGGACTGTAAGCAGGCCTATCGTCCCAACCCCGCACTCCTGAAGAAGCTGGGTCTTTCAGAGCAGACGACTGTACTGTATCGGCCGCCGGCTCCCCCTGCAGAGGATGATCCTGCGGCACCGACTGTCGAAGAATTGTGTGGTCCGTGCGGCGGTGATCCCTACCATGGTCGTATTGCGGCTCTGGAACTGCTGGAAATCACGGACGGCATGAAGGAAGTGATTGCTACGGCACTGACTCCGGAGGCAGTGCGTCGTCAGATGAATGCTGACGGGCAGGTGACACTGCAGAAGGATGCGATTCGACTGGTGGCTGAGGGGGTCACATCTCTGGAAGAGGTTCAGCGTGTCTTCGCGGGTGGCGGCAAGAAACGTCCTGTCGGGAAACGACCGCGTCCGCCAGGTCCGCAGGGATAAGCAGGAAACAGTGGAGCGGTCACGGCAGTCGGACAGGTTCGGGTTACTCGGTGAAAGCAAGAAACCAATGTGTGTAAAGCGTGTGCGGATGTTGCTGGCAGGGCTGCTGGTTCTGTGTTCCACGGTTGTCACTGGAGCGGCGCAGTCAGAGGAGTCTCTGAAGTCGCTGCCGGGGTACTCCACAGAACGTCCGGCGGAGGGGCCGGCTGTTGAACACGCAGGTGGCTGGCTGGTGCCTTATGAGACGACAATCCCGGGAACGGAAGTCAGTTTTCGCATGATTCCGATTCCCGGCGGCAACTACGCGATGGGCAGTCCGGAAAGCGAGCCTGGCCGCAGTGCAGATGAAGGACCGGTGCGTAAGGCGGACGTGGAACCGTTCTGGATGGGGGAATGTGAAGTCACCTGGGCAGAGTACAATCTGTTCATGAGGCTGTACTATCAGCTGAAGGAATTCGAGTCACGTGGCATGCGGCCTGTGACGGATGACAATCGGATTGACGCCATCACGGCGCCGACACCCCTGTACGAGCCGGATTTTACATTTGAGTACGGTGACGACCCGCAGCAACCGGCTGTCTCGATGACTCAGTACGCCGCCAGGCAGTACACCAAATGGATGTCTGCAATTACCGGTCAGCAGTTGCGTCTGCCGACGGAAGTGGAGTGGGAGTATGCCTGTCGCGGGGGAACGCAGACTGCGTGGTCCTTTGGCGACGACGCATCTGTACTGGGGGAGTATGCGTGGTTCGCGGGAAACACCGAGGAAACTGGTACACGCCAGGTCCGTCAGAAAAAGCCAAATCCGTTTGGACTGTATGACATGCACGGGAATGCGGCTGAGTGGGTGATCGATGCGTATGCGGACTATCAGCCTGCTGACCTGCTGCGCGGGGCTGTCGACTGGGTGCGATCAAGCACTCCTGATCCGCGAGCCGTTCGTGGTGGTTCCTGGGAGTTTACAGCTGAGCGAACGCGATCCGCATCGCGAATGGGTTCAGACGATGAGGCGTGGAAGGAGTACGATCCGAATCTGCCGAAGAGCCCCTGGTGGTTCACGACAGATCCGGCCCGCGGTGTCGGTTTCCGTTTATTGCGGCCAGTGAACCCGATCGACCGTGAGGCGATTGAAGAGTTCTGGAAGATCGACTGTGATGATATTCGTTACGACGTCCAGGATCGGCTCAGCGAAGGGCGTGGTGTGCTTGGCATTGTGGACCGGGATCTGCCGGCAGCGATCAAAGAACTGGACTGACGCCGAGAGCGGATTGACGCACACGGGCGAGGCGAAAGAAAGGGGTGCGGCGTCTGCTCAACGCGACTGTACCTTCAGGAGGGACCGATGGGGTTGCTGGCTGGAACGATATTTGATCGTCCTCCCCACTGTGAACGATGTGACCTGCCGGAAACGGAGTGTCAGTGTCCGCCGGAAGTGGAGCCTGCGGGAGCATTTCTGCCAGCAAACAGGCAGACGGCTCGGCTGGCCGTGGAACGCCGCAAGCATGGTCGGAAGATGACGGTCGTGCGCGGACTAAGCGGCAGTGAAAGTGACCTGCCGGCACTCCTGAAGCGGCTCAAGGACCTCTGCGGTGCAGGTGGGAGTATGGCTGAGGAGGTTCTGGAAGTGCAGGGCGACCATCTGGAACGAGTGCGTGCAGAGCTACGTTCAATGGGTTATCGGATCAGGGGTTAGCAGCCGGTTCCCTGTTGTTCCCGGACGGTCAGTTCAGAGGAGGCAGGGACTGGTACGACTGCAGCTGAGGTGACTCAGGAAGAGGAGCGAGTGATGGATGAGCTTGTGGGCAGCGAGGTGGTGATCGACGTGGATTCGCCGTTTGTCTACATGGGTCTGCTGGAGTCCATAACTCAGACATGTCTGTTGTTGAAGCGTGCTGATGTGCATGATCTGCGTGATTCCACGACGACTCGCGATGTTTATATTCGAGAGGCTCGCATGCACGGGATTCAGCCCAATCGACGAGCAGTGACAGTGCGGCAGGACCGGATCATCAGCGTGTCGCGGCTCAGTGATGTGATCCCCTGAGCAGTGTTGACGGTAATCCTGCATGTGGTCTGGGCACATACCGCAGTGAGAGTACAGCAGATTCAGGACGAGATTCCGGGGAACTGAGGCAGGCTGATATGGCGGGGTTGTTTCCAGACGATGACGACGTAAACGCGGCCGAGCAGGAGGTCCAGCGGCTGCGCGAGCAGCTGGAGTATCACAATCGTCTGTACTATGTGGAATCTCGGTCAGAGATTCCTGACCGAGAATATGACACGCTGTTCCGGCGGCTGCAGGAACTGGAGGAGCAGTATCCGGAGTTGCGGTCAGCGGTCAGTCCGACTCAGAAGGTGGGTGGTGAACCTGTTTCCGGCTTCAGCCAGGTAGAGCATCGTGTTCCGATGCTTTCGATCGACAATTTGTTTGAGGATGCGGAGCTGCAGGACTGGCATCAGAGCATACAGAAGCTGCTGGCAGAGGAGCAGCCGGAGTATGCGATTGAGTACAAGATTGACGGCGTGGCACTGTCGCTCACATGGGAGAACGGCGTACTGGTCCGTGCGGCGACGCGAGGCAACGGAATCACGGGCGATGATGTGACCGCCAACGCGCGGGTCATTGGCGGTATCCCGTTGCGGCTGACGGGCAAAAACGTACCACCGGTCCTGGAAATACGAGGTGAGGTGCTGATACTGAATGAGGACTTTGCGTCCAGTCAGCAGGCTCGAATCGCACTTGGTGAAGAGCCGTTTCGAAATCCTCGCAATGCTGCTGCGGGAGCTCTGAAGCTGCTGGATCCGGGCCAGACACGACAGCGGCAGCTCAGATTTCTGGGTCATGGACTGGGATATCGGGAGGGCATCGACTGGCAGACCTACGAAGAGTTTCTGGCTGCGGTCCGTAGCTTCGGGATACCGATCACGCCGGGGGTTCGTACAGCTCGCGGGCTTGTGGAATTGCGCGATGCGTGTGAGGCCCTGATCAGCGAGGTACCGGAGTTGCCGTTTGAGGTTGACGGTCTGGTGATCAAGCTGAATCGGATTGAGAACTGGACTGCACTGGGTGCCACGGCGCGAAGTCCCCGCTGGGTTCGAGCATGGAAATGGCAGCGTTACGAAGCTGAGACTCGTGTTGCCGGTATTGTCGTTCAGGTTGGCAGAACGGGCGTGATTACCCCTGTGGCTGAACTGGAGCCAGTGGAGATAGCCGGCACAACCGTATCACGAGCCAGTCTGCACAATCGCGACGAGGTGCAGCGTCTGGGTGTGCGTATTGGAGATCTGGTGGTCGTGGAAAAAGCGGGAAAGATCATCCCGCACGTCCTGTATGTGAACGAGCAGGCGCGGAGTGGACAGGAACGTCCCTTTGTTTTCCCTGAGTTCTGTCCGGAGTGCGGGACAGGTGTGGCTCAGGATGAGAATGGAGTTTACGTGCGTTGTCCAAATCCGGAATGTCCGGCGCAACTGCGTGAGACCCTCGTATTCTTTGCGTCCCGACCGGCGATGGATATTGACGGGCTGGGCGAAAAACTGGTGGAGCAGTTGCTGAGGGATCGTCTTGTGGACGGGATTCCTTCCTTGTATCGCCTGCAGGATCGGCGGGAGCAGCTGGAGCAACTGGAGCGGCAGGGAAAGAAATCAATTGAGCGTCTGCTTGCCGGGCTTGAGAAATCGCGAACGCAGCCACTCTGGCGTCTGCTCACCGGGCTGAATATTCGCCATGTGGGACAGACAAATGCTCGCACGCTGGAGGCTGCATTCGGGACACTGGAAGGAATTGCTGAGCAGTCAGAAGAATCACTGGCAGCTGTGAACGAGATTGGTCCGGTGATCGCGGCATCGGTGCATGGTTTCTTTCGCAGCGAATATGGTTGTCGGTTGCTGACCGAGCTGGCTCAGCTTGGCCTGAATCTCGGTACACCAGTGGCTGCTGCTGCATCAGATGCCGACCGCTCCGTGATTTTCGGACGGACGCTGGTGGTGACCGGCAGTCTGACGCAGTTCACGAGGGATCAGATTGAGCAGAAGATTCGTGATCTGGGCGGCAAGGCCAGCAGCAGCGTGTCGAGAAAGACTGACTATCTGGTAGCTGGTGAAGCTGCGGGCAGCAAGCTGGCAAAAGCTGAAAGTCTGGGTGTGAAAGTGCTCTCTGAACAGGAGTTTCTGGACCTGATTGCCGGCGGTGGGGGGGCTGCGGAGGAAACTTCGGTAGCGGCAGAAACTGCCGAATGATCACTGCTTCTGCGCTGTCTGGCCGCGGGTTCATCATGGTTGCAGTGCGGCAGGCCCGCAGAGGTCTGCCTGAGTAACCAGGGGGAATAGGCCGACCTGGTGGTTCGGGTGTATTTCTCGGGTTATTCCTGACGTAACTGACGAAGCGATTGCAGCGGGAGGCAAAACACTGCGGAATGCAGGGGCGTTGTGTCGAATCGAACGACAGGCAGAAGTTTTCTTCGCCGTTCGTAAGCACCCTCTACAGGTATTGCGCCTCATGACCCAGCAGAATTCTCAGAGCAGAATTGCACAAGGTGTTCCGAAAACGGAATGGGTAAGCAGTCTGTTTCCAGTGACGATCAATCGCCTCGCGCGAAGGTCTCTGCAGGTGCTGGCTGTCGCTGTGTCACTGGAGGCACTCATGCTTGCCGGCGTGGCCGATGAACGCTTGCCGACAGGCAGTTATGTGCGGGCATCCGGTATTCCGCGGCCGGGGTTTGCCATGGAGATCATTCCCAAAGCTGCGGCATTCAAGGCTCAGAGTGACGCTGCTGTTGACACAGAGGTAGCGCAACCGCATGCGGAAGCCAGAAGGGTAATTGTTCCTGATGCAACGCAGATCATCGAACGCGGTCGAGCGAACAATACGGGCATATCGTTGCAGGATCGGGCGGAGCGGCTGCGTGCCGGACTGCGTGGTACAGGCAGCGGCGAAACAGATGATGTTGGTGAAATGGCAATGCCATTGATTCGCAGGACAGCGCAGCGGATTGGAGCCATACCGCCGGTTCCGCAGGAAAGTACACGGAACATCTCGGTTGTTCGAAATCTGACGGGTGCCTCAGACGCCTCCCGCGACGAGGCTGTGGTGTCAGGCCGCACGCAATTGCCGAGGCTGCCGTATTCAATCGCTGCGGATAGTTCGCAGAGTAAGGCAGATGCTTCGCAGAGCAGGGCTGCATACCCGGCGTCTGAAGCTGCTGTTCCAGCAGCCACAGTGCAGGAGAAGCCGGCTCCGATGATCACGGCCAGCTATCCGGAAGACGGAGAGATGGTGGTCTATGATGTACCGGAGTGGAAGCCACACTCTCCGGGCCATAGTTTCACCGGCGAACTTCCATCACGGAACAGCATGGAAGGTGGAATGGCAGCGACTCCGGCCGTTTCCGGACGGGGCGCGCAGGCCATTGCTCGCTATTCAGATTCGGCTTCAGCAGGGTCGGGCACTGCGATGCCATCGATGGCATTCTATCCTCCGGAAGGCGGGCTGCCTGAATCTCAGGATATGAACAGGTCTCCCTCGATGATTGCGGCGCTGCCGGATTATCAGAGTCTGCCGTCGCTGCCATCTGCTGGCTATTCCCAGGCGCCGATGTTGCCACAGCCGACTGTAACTTCGATACCACAACTGCCGTCTGCGGGGATGTCCGGAGCGATAGTCACCGTGCCGACTCCCCAGACAGAGGGGCAGCCGGGTGTTGTATTTCAGGCTCCGGGGACAAGCGGACAGCAGGTCGTGCCCTATATCCTGCAGGCTCCGATCGGGCAGCCGGCTCCCATGATCCTGGCGGCTCCAGGAACAATGCCCGGCTATCAGATGCCGCTGCCGGCCGCACCGCAATACGTGATGCCACCCGCGATGATGCCACAATACGTTCCGGCGCAGCCGCAGCAGTATTTCGCTCCCGGTATGGACCCGACATTTCAGCCCAGCTATGCGGGAGGAATGCCAATCTACGATCAGCAGGGGCAGGGCTACACGCCTCAGGGCTATGGTTATGCAATGGCCCCGCCAACAGCCCATCCCAACGGTGGTACCTCGCTGGGTGGTCTGCCATTACAGCCGCCAGCGGCTCCCACGTGGCTGCCCAGGAACAGTTCGCGCTCGGGCGGGTTGTACGGAGGGCGTTATGGCGGAAACGGGAACATTACGAAGGTGCCCAGTTCGCGATATGGCAGTAGTCTGGCAGCTTCCGGAGCTTATCGTGGTGCAGCCAGCACAAAGTATTCCTCGCCGGCGGTCCCCGGACAGATTCGGGCTGAAGGTCCGGGCAGCGGTCGCTACAGTCCCTGAGCTGCGTTTAAGCCGCAGGTGTGTGCCGTCGCATTGTGGATAATCCGCATAACCTCCGTGGTCCACTGTGTTCTGCCTTGCTGCCGCAGATTACGCCGACTTCCTTTTCCGGCGCTTTCATAATTCCGGAAAAGTCTGCTCAGAAGTCTGCGGCTGAGGGTTGCTGACAGTGGAAGCCGCAGGGCAACGCTGCAGAATCCGGTGGCGTAAGGAATTGCGGGGAAGCGGTGATGAATTGCGATCTGCTGGTCGTTGGGAACGACGAGGCAGCCATTGAGCTGGCGCTACAGGCGGCATCTGACGGACAGGAAGTGATTTCTGCGCTGCCTGTCGAATATCACTCCGCATGGATTGTCCGGGAAACGCTGCGGACGATGACAACACAGCTCGCCGCTGATTTTCCGGTGCCGCGACGGCACCAGCTCCGGCGATACCGCGAGACCCGCTTTCTGCTCACGCTGCTGAAGCGGGCATTGAGTCGTGAGCAGCTGGTACAGCAGCAGCGTCTGCAGGATGCAGGAGTACGTGTGCTGCATGGTGAGATGCGGTGTGCTGGAAATGGTCTGTTTCATGTCACCACATCAGGAGGTCGGCAGCCGCTTCCACTGCGCACGAGGGCCTGTGTTATCGCGACGGGAGTGCGCTGCGGCTCGGCAATGGCTTACGATGGGTTGGATCACCTGTTTTCCAGCCTCTGGGTTCCTGAGCAGTTACAGATTGCGGCCGGATGCGGTGTGGGCATCGGACTGGCTTCGCTGTATCAGTTGTTTGGTGTGTCCACGGAACTGATTGCCAGCGTTGACACGTGTGAAGCGATGGCTGAGTTTGCCAGTGACATTGGCGTTGATGTTGTGCGTTGCAGTGAGTTTGAAGAACGTCCATTTTCGCTTACTCGACGCCGATCGTCAGGGATGCGAATTGACTGCCGGCGCCAGATCGGTTGCACTGAGCATCTGCAGCTGGAGCAGGCTGGTGTGATTCCTGACGACCGCGGTCGGCTCTGGTGCAACGACATCCTTGAGACATGGTGTGAAGGGATTTATGCAGCGGGTGCTGTCGTCGGCTTCAGTGGCCTGGTGAATGCACCACTCCGTGATCAGGTACGCGTGATTTTGAGTGCACTTCGCGGTGAAGCGAGCAGTTTTCGGGGATCTCAACGGACCGCCGCCAGAAGTAAGCTCGAACGACAAAGCGACACATCGGGATAAATTGCCTGCAGTGCCTGTTGTCCGGTGCAACGGCATCCGTCGGGCATCCGTCTGGCAGTTTTATTGCGGGATCTGAAATGTCATACGCAGGCAGAAGTTGTTTGCTCCGGGTGATCCTGCTGGTGATGAGCGTACCAGGAGTCTCCGCAACAGTGGCTGACGAAGAGTGGGAAGCAGATCTGGTGTCGTGGGTTCAGCGGCGCGATCAGACACTGCGTGACAGCGATGGCTGGCTGTCGGTGAGCGCGCTGCATTATCTGCAGGACGGCGACTTTTCGATTGGCGGTGGCAAGGATTGTGATATTCACGTTCCCGGATCATGCGTCCCGCAGCTCATTGGCAGGCTGAAGGTTCGTGGCAGTGCAGCGACGCTTACCTGCAGCGCAGGTGTGTGCATACGTCTCAACGAAAAACCGGCAGCCATTGCCCATCTGACGCTTTCAGGTGATGCTGCGGAAGCGGATGGCGAAGATCGGATCAGCACAGGTACGGCAACGATCTTTCTTATTCGGCGGGCCGGACTTCCGGCATTGCGCATGAAAGATACAGAGAATCCTCTGCTGCGTAATTTTTCGGGGGAACAGCGTTTTCCTGCAGATCGACGATTTGTCGTCACTGCCAGCTTTACACCTGCAGCCCCCGACCTGTTACAGACCATCAGCAATGTTCGTGGAGACCGTCTGCAGATTCCTGTCGCCGGTCGACTTGACTTTCAGCTGGACGGGAAGGCTTGCAGCCTTACCGCCACTCCAGAGCCGGACGGTCGTCTGTTTATTGTCTTTCGTGATCAGACAACCGGCACCGAAACATATTCCGGTGGTCGTTTTCTGACCACTCAGGTGCCCGCCAACGGCAAGGTTGTGCTGGACTTCAATCGCGCCGTGAATCCGCCATGTGCCTGGAATCCGTGGACAACCTGTCCGCTGCCGTCGGCAGAAAACGCCCTGCCATTGCCAATCAGGGCAGGAGCGCTGGTTCCGCAGAAGTCTGTTCAGTGAAGAACTCCGTTCAGTGATGCTCAGTGACACAGATCAGCTGCACCGGCCAGTCGTGGCGGGGTTGTCCCGGAAGCGAGTTCGGCTTCATGCTGCAGTCAACATGTCCCGGCCTGCCCGCATAGTGCCGTCGCTCCTGCTGGTGGTTGTCATGGTACTTCATTCCGGACGGTGTGCCGGCGCTCAGCCACCAGTCTCTGTTCCGGGGGTGCTGCGTGAATTCCGTGGCGTCTGGGTAGCGACTGGCTGGAATATCGACTGGCCGACGCAGCCAGGGCTGTCTGCTGCGGCTCAGCAGAATGAAGTGCGACAGATGCTGGATCGTGTCGTCGCACTGGGACTGAATGCCGTCGTGCTGCAGGTTCGCAGTGAAGCGGATGCCATTTACCCATCGCAGCAGCCGTGGAGCAGGTCGCTGACGGGAACATCCGGCGAGGGGCCGCAGCCGGCATATGACCCGCTGCAGTACTGGATCCGGCAGGCGCACAGTCGAGGGCTCGAACTGCACGCCTGGATCAATCCGTTTCGCGTGCAAAGCAGCAGCAGAGCAGTTGCGGCTGAGCATATTTCCCGTACGGCTCCGGAGCTTGTGGTGCGGTACGGGGAACAACGCTGGCTGGATCCTGGACATCCCGGAAGTATTGCGCATGTGCTGCAGGTGATTGAGGACCTGCTGCAGCGTTATGACGTGGATGGCCTGCACCTGGATGATTACTTCTACCCCTACCCGATTCGCGATGATGCAGGGGCGGTGGTTGAGTTTCCGGATACCGCTTCATGGGAGAATTACCTTCGTCAGGGTGGTCAGTATTCCCGCAGTGACTGGCGACGGTCGCGAGTGAGTCGACTGGTGTCGCTGATTCGAGCTCGAGTGCGGCGTCTGAAGCCGGACATCCGATTCGGCATCTCACCGTTCGGGCTGCCGGGCAGGGGGTTGCTTCCGCAGGTGGGAGGTCTGGATCAGTACGAGGAGTTGTATGCCGATCCGCAGCGATGGGCGGAGCGTTCGTGGTGCGACTACCTGACTCCTCAATTGTACTGGCGGACCACTGATTCCAAACGTGCCTTTGGCATGTTGTTGAATCACTGGAGTGGCCTGCAGAAGTCTTCGCTGCAGATCTGGCCCGGGCTGAATGCGTCCGCTGTGGCAGACGGGCAGAGCGGGTGGACTGGCAAGGAGATTGCAGACCAGATCCGGCTCACCCGAGAATTTCTGACGGTACCCGGGCATGTTCACTTCTCAGCTCGCGCGCTGCTCCGCGATGGGAGTGACCTGTTTGCGGAACTACGGCAGTCGGTTTATCAGGAGCCGGCCGCAGTTCCGGTGCGGGCGGGTTTGACGGAACGAATCGGTGGCAAACCAACGGTCAGCCTGTCCGGCAGAGTGCTCAGCGTGAGTACTGCCGGGGCGCGACCACGTCGCTGGTGTCTGCAGACGCGCGACCAAAACGGTCAGTGGCAACAGTGGCTGCTGTCAGGTGAGCTGGACCAGTTGCAGGTTCCCGTCGGGGCAGCGGAGGTGGCTGTGTCGGCACTGGATCAGCTGAGCCGGCAGGGGGAGGTTGTGCGACTGCTGGTGCGTTAGTTCGAGCGGGCAGCAGTGCAGCAGTTTTCGTGCAGCAGACCCCGTGCAGCAGATCTAATTATTACCGGCGACAACAGTACCGGAGACTGAGAACGTGAGAGGCTGCTCACGACCTGCGATTGTCAGCGTCATCGGTTCCTGAAAGCGACCGGTGCCGGACTGTGTAAGAAACCTGAGCTTAAGCACATGCAGTCGTGCTTCTTCGTCACTCAGCTCGACCTCAAAGTATTTCTGCAAGCGTCCAAAATCCACAGCGGCGACGCGGAACGGTTTGTTGCCCTTGACGACGAGTGAGGCGGTCACCTGCTGTCCGACGGGCACTGTTCGCAGGCTGATACTGGGATTGGAAATGACGATATCCGGAACCACCTTGCCTTCCACCAGCAGTGGCACAAAGGGACTTGCTGCATCATCGGTGACCAGTGTCAGGTATTCGAGTATTTCACCGTCTGGTGCATCCTCTGCGAGGCTGACATTCAGTTCGTAGACGACGTTGATGCCGTCAGCCGGGGTTGTTTCGCGTCTGGTCTGGTTCAGAGTTGTTGAGATGAGGGGATTTTGTGAGCGAACTTCAAGAATCTGCCACTCCGGTCTTCCGGCGTAGGTGATCTGCAGTTTGCGCGAGGCTCCGGAACCGGTATCGACAGAACCAAAATCCACTTTCCCCGGTTCGAAGACCATGTCAGTACGGATGTAGACAGAGACAGGAATGCGGACATCGGCAAACTGGGGAGCGTCAAAGACAATGTTCAGCGCGGTATCTCGTTGCTGACGAAAGGAACGGGTATTGATACTGACGTTGATGGTGGCCTGTTCGCCGGGCTGCAGCAGGGTTCTGGATGGTCGACCAGCTTCGGCACAACGGCAGGCGGTCGTGACCTGAGCGATGTGCAGCTGCGTGTTCAGTCGATTGGTGATGGTGACTGGTCGAACA
>JALRDR010000189.1 GCA_023262145.1 Planctomycetaceae bacterium
GACCGTACGCGTGCTCACCATCGGTAGTAGTTTTGCCGACGACGCGTTGACCTGGCTGCCCCGCATCGTTGCGGCTGCCGACCATCAGCTCATCGTGGGAAAGGCCAACCGTGGTGGATGTTCGCTGGAGCGGCACTGGAATCATGTTGCGGCCAATGAGCAGAATCCCCAAAGCAGCGAAGGTTCTCCTTATCTGGGCGGTAAAGCATCATTGAAAGTCCTGCTCACACGGGAAGAGTGGGATTTCGTCACCATTCAGCAGGTCAGCTATCAGAGTCACGATCTGCAGACCTTTCAACCGCTCAACGACCGTCTGCATGCTTACATTCTGCAACACGCCCCCAACGCAACGATTCTGCTGCATCAGATCCGGGCCTATCGAATTGACGATCCCCGCTTCATACCACCCAATGCCGGAAAGGAACCGCACACGCATGCTGCCAAGCATCAGCAGGTGCGTGATGCATATCATTCGCTGGCGAACCGCCTCGGTCTGCAGGTTCTTCCCAGTATCGCTGCGATGTATCGCGCTGATGTCCATTCGCAGTGGGGTTATCGAATCGACTCCACATTCGATTCGAAAACCGCACGATATCCCTCTCTGCCCGATCAGTCGCATTCTCTGCACGTTGGCTGGTCATGGAACAAACAGGCTGATGGCTTACATCAGCTGCGGATGGATGGGCATCACGCCAGTTCCGCAGGGAAGTATCTGCCTGGCTGCGTCTGGTTTGAGGTTCTGTTTGCCGAGAGCGTAATTGGAAACAGTTTTATTCCTGAAGGCATCGCAGTGGACTATGCTGCGTTTCTGCAGCAAACGGCTCATGAAACCGTAGCCGGACACGACCAGTGAGACTCAGCAGACCGACCAGCACCCGCCCATCCTGGCTGCCGAGAGTCGCCTTCCTCGTGAGCGTTGTTCCAGGGTAACTATTCTGAATCGCATTCGAACCAATCTGTGCAGTCAACAGAACCGTTGCTGTTGGCGACGCTTTTCCACCTGCTGTCTCCGCTGCGGATCATGGTCGGGATTCGGCATCCTCCTCTGACCAGGCACCTGGCTTCTGCACGCATACGGCTGCTGATCATCAGCAATGCTCTTTGCATCAGATCACGACTTGACAGGGATCAGCACTCTCGGGCGACCGTAGCGCCCCGCCGTTCCTGCGACATTGCATGCCGCCGATACGGGCTGCCCGCCAGCTTGCCTCCGATTCGCAGCTGAAGAGATCGGATCAACGCTCAGCGATGCGTTGAGTGGCTGCAGCAATCGCCTGTAAGCAAGAGAGATCCATCTGGTGGTCGCGTAGTAACCTTGCCCAGTCTCCGATCCCTGCCGCCAATCACGTCTGGCCTCACAGCTGCAGTCAGAAGCTACTTGTGACTGCAGCCTCAACCTTGATCTCAGCTGATTTGGGCCTCCAGATCAAGAAGCAACGCTGCCGTTAAGCAATCGCGCAAATCTAAAGTTTTGTACAGGAGACTGGAAAACAGTCTCGCCTCTGAGAGCCGCCGCATATTTCTTGTCTGTCCATTTTTTTTGCGGCAGATTCCGACCGCAGCAACGATAAAAACCACGAAGGCATTGCAAACACCTCCAGAGGCTCCTTTGGCATGAGCGGGCAGAAGACCATATCTATAGCCTGCCAGTCTTGTGGAAAATCGATGCGCAATCCGTCCACGAACCTGTCAACGCAAGGATTCATTTGCCCCAGGTGTTTCAGCCAGCGCATCCGGAAAAAACTCATCCTGGAATTGCTGCTCACATTCGCGCTCGCGCTTGCTGCAGCGACGATCCTTGTGCACTTCGCTGGAATTCTTAAAATTGGCTGACACAGACATCAATTGCGAACCGGCATTGAAACGGGTCACTACGCAGCGTGATTTCCTGCGAGTCTTTGTCGCTCACGAGCGGGAGATCCTCCGCTGCATTATTACTCTCATTCCCCGCATCGCGGATGCACAGGAAATCCTGCAGCAGACAGCCGTTTTGCTCTGGGAAGATTTTGAGACCTTTGATCAATCGCAGTCCTTTGAGCAATGGGCATGGCAAGTCGCCAGGGACGTCACGCGAAAATGGATCAACAGTCGGAGTCGCTGGCAGACGCTGGCTCAAAGTAACCTGATCACAGAGCTGATCTCGCGGCGGCAGCAGCTAAAGGCTGAAATTCATGAGCGGCTGTCTCACCTTCCCGACTGCATTCGACAGCTTTCACAGCGGCATCGCCTGCTGTTGGATGGATTCTATCTTGAACAACTCAATGTCGATTCACTTGCAAGGCTGTCAGAGCTGCCAACCGAAGCGGTCTACACAACACTGCAACAGATCAGACGACAGCTACAGGACTGTACAAAGAGTTCCGTCGACCAGCAGCCACCTCAGCAGTCGTATCCGTTGGAAGGTCTGGCGAAATCTGTCTCTGACCTCTGTCACGGCGTTATCAATGATCGGGATCTGAACGCTTTGCACCTGCTTCTTCAGAGAGATCCCGAGGCTCTGGACGAGTATCTGTGGCAGACAGTGCTGCACGGTGAGCTGGCAGCGCGAGGTCTCACCGTTAAAACAGCAACCGATGGTGACCACGCCGCCAGTGGCTGGCGTTCGCTCTCAGCCCCCACCGCTCCGACGGATCGACGACGCTCCCTGGCTCCGGTTCTCGGCATCATTCTTGGCCTCACAGCACTGCTGGCAATCGGTTTCTGGCTCACAACTGCAGACCCATAAAGTAAGCTCAGCCCGTCAGCCCACGTGGTGATTGACAGCAATGTGCAACGCAGGCTCTGCTCGATCATCCCCGAAATATGACACGGGAATTCCAGCGCCCCGATCCCGCTCACAGACCTGGAATCCATAACTTCGATCCAAACCACACGGACACTGCCCATTCCGGCCGGAAGTAAAGCTGTTGTGGTGTTTTGTAATTCGGGTTCATCGACAAATGATGTGCGCACTGGTCAGCTGCTGAGTTCGAACCTGACGGGGTGCAGTGCATAGGGTTTCAGTGCGAAGTACTCCATGTCGCGAAATCCGTAAGCTTGTCGCTTCAACGTCCTGATTCTGTTGATCGTCCCTTCGAGCGGAACGATCGAGATGAGGCATCGATACCAGTTGAGAATGCCGTTCCGGTGTTCCTGCAGGGACTTCGCCATGGTCCGCAGAATCCTGATCCAGGAGCCCCGCGCTCTGGCACAACAGTCTGTGTGGAACCGCTCCGCCTGATGACGATTCCGCTGGTTCCAGATCTGCCGAAGGTCCTCCTTGAGGTAATACGCCGTCGCGAGCGAATGATTCAGTTGCAGGGCATCGTTCAGCCGCCGCGGCTCACGTCGTCCGTAGTCTGACAACTGATGAACCAAACGATGTCACGACAGACGTCAGCCAGTGGGCGGAAATCCTCAACCCACTGCCAGTGTGGGAATTCCATCGTGATCCCGACTGAATTGTGACAGCAGAGCGAACTGAACGGATGGTGCGATTCTGTTGACATCCGCACAGTGGATCTGCACACCTCGCCAGCATCACCGATTCAGGATGGATCATCGGACGGCAGCTCTGTGCTGCAGCGGAATTCCCTGCCTCGCTGTCCGGGAAAAAAGTTCAGCACAACGTGCCAACAGCAAGTCGCGTTGAAGAACAGAGCAGCCCGGACCTCGTCCCGGGACGGGTTCATAGCATCATTGCCGGACAAATGCCTGTGCTTTCGCCATGCACGAAAGTGCTCCGACGTCGCCGTCAGCAGCAGACCACCTGCTGACTACAGCAGCAACCAATCCGCTTCAGCATCCTCGCCCCCATCCGTACAGGAATCAGACACATCTCTACTGAGCACCGACACGCCTTCGCCATTGCTGGTACCTGATA
>JALRDR010000213.1 GCA_023262145.1 Planctomycetaceae bacterium
GATTAATCGAGAGCAGCCGTCTGAGTCAAGGATCCTGCAGTTTATCGAGCGTGCGCCAGCGAAATCTCCGTTGATCTCACAGCAGCTCCGCAAGCAGGAACTGGAGGCATTTCGAGCATGGATCGAGGCAGCTGTACGTGATCCGGAGCTGAAAGCTGTCAAGGCAGCGGGGAAGACAGGCCCGGGGCTCGCCGAAGAAGTCATCCGTCATGCTCGAAAGGACCGCGTGCTGGCGTCTTTTGTGGAGAATATCTGGACGGAGGTGGGGCGTTGTGCAGCGTGTCATTCGCCGGACCGAAATCAGGAGCAGGTGCAGAAGCACGGGGAGCAGGTTTCGTGGATCACACTCCGAGATCCTCAGGCGACTCTCGACTACATGCTGGCTGGAGGATTAATCAACGCAGAGGAACCGCTGGAGAGTCTGCTGCTCATGAAGCCGACAATGCAGGTAAAGCATGCTGGTGGGCAGAAGATGGTTGTGGGTGACCGAACCTACAAACAGTTCCGTCGATTCATTGATGATTATGCAAACGTCGTTCAGGGGCATTATCGGGCTGCCGAAGCCATTCCACAGGACGCTGCAGAAGTGTCACTGGTAACGGACATCTGGTTCAAGCTGAGCGGTGTACCGGCGAAGTACGACAAGGTCCTGCTGCAGGCTGACCTTTATCGCTGGACGGGGGAAGGATGGAGTGCTGAGCGGGTCGCAACATCGGACCGACCGATCTGGGGGGGCGGCAACCTGTGGCAGCATTCCTGGAGCCTGACTGCTCAGCGCGGCAGCGAATGGGAGCGGCAGATGCACGCGGGCAAGCTGCCACCAGGGCGTTATCTGGTAAAACTGTACCTGGACCAGGCAGGAAAGCTGGAGCAGGATTTCCGCGCGGAACTGGGGCCTGCGGAATATGCAGGTCAGGTTGAGGTGCAGAGTGACTGGAATGCCGGGTACGGCAGGATGACGGTTGCGCCGTATCCAGCACAATAGATGCGTTCTTCGGCACTGCTGCGTCAGGCCAGCCAGTGAACGACGGCACTAATCAATCCATTCAATTGCGGGAAATCAGCTCTGAAGTGACGTGAACGCGGTTCCCTGGTCAGCACCAGACTGAAAGCGAATTACGGAGATGACGGACAGTTCTGCGGAGCGAGAATGCCGTCAGGATTGAGCGAAAGGTCAATTTCACCCAGAGCCAGCGTCGGCCGGCATGAAGTGCTGTGATGGAATATCGGAAAAGGTTTTCTGCACACGACCTGCGTCGCGCTGACGATTGCGATTGTGCGAGTTCAGCGGGGCAATAGCTATCCATAATACCGAGCGCCAGGTTGAGCAGCCTGACCCGGCGACCAGAGAGCACACTCTGAGAGGAAGTGTTCCCTCCTGAGACACGGTATGCAGCACGGCACTCTGTATTGAATACAAAAGGCACAGCCAGAGATGCGCGAAACCACATCTCCCAGTCTTCAAAGGCGGGCAGGCGGTGGTCGAAACCGCCGATCTGTTCATAAACACCGCGACGCATCACGATGGATGGTGTCTGTATCTGCTGTTCGACGTAAAGGGTCGCCGAAAAACCCTTGAGCAGACCGCTGGACTTCAGCGGTCTGCCCGTCCGCCCGATGATTTCTCCCTGTTCGTTGATGTAGTCAGACTCACAATAGACAGCGCCCGCTTCGGGGAATTCGTCAAAACACTTCTGCATGGAGGCGTAGAAACCGGGGCGGACCAGATCATCGCCATGTAGCAGGTGAATCAGTCGTCCTCGCGATGTATCCAGTCCGGACTGATAATTGGCGCTCTTGCCAACATTCTGGTTATGGCGAATCACCCGAACGCGTCCCTTCGACTGATCAGCGAGGTCCTGAGCCTCTCCTGGATCATCGGAGCAGTCATCAAGAATGATGATCTCCATCTGCTCCAGCGAGTAATCTTCATTGAGGACGGAATTAACAGCAATTCTGAGCAGTTCTCCGCAGTTACGCGTCGGAATGAGCACGCTCCAGAGCGGACGTGATCTATCGTCCCCTCGAAGTCGGGGAGAGCATCTGACTGGTAATCCAGTGGCCTCAATGCCAATGTCAGAAATCCGGCTCATACTGTTATTCCCTGGCACCGTTTCAGAAAGTGTTTCTCCCACAGAAAAGGAGTGAAGCTTGACCAGACCCGTTCGCAGAAACTATGGCTTCCTCCATTGGCTATAATTCGCCGGATATCAGCCCCCACTGTTCTTGCATCAAGCAGAGAGCAGGATGCGAATTCTGTTGAGGCAAGTGTATCGAGCATCCACCATTTCCATGGTCCCTGCAGCCATTCTCCGATGGGATTACTGAACCCAATCTTACTCCGTCGATATCGAACAGCTTCGGGCAGGTCAACTCCCATTGCGTCTCTCAGAATAGCCTTTTCAAAAGGGGTCGATCTCGGCGCTTTGCTTGTCCATGGGAGAGAAAAACAGAATTGCACCAGCCGATGGTCCATGAATGGCATTCGAATTTCGACACCTGTCGCCATTGAGTAGCGGTCATAATTGCGCAGCAGCGTGGGGAGCATTGTCTGGTGAAAACACTGATAGAGTGCCGAGTTAAGATAGCCAAACTGCCCTTTATCTGGTTGATCCTGCTTCTTTCGAAATGGCCATTGACAAACAAAACGAGCGGTACCCCGCAATCCATGATGCAGGCAAGTAAACTCATGGGCGACATCAGCCCACGTTGGGTTCTCATAACCGAAGCTAAAAAGCAGTCGCTTCATCAGGAAGACATGGGGGAATGCATCGTTCAATACCGTGCGAAAGTGCTGGTAACCTGACAGCAACTCATCACCGCCATGCCCATCGATAGTTACTTTTACATTGTTCTGAGCCACCATTCTGTAAGTGTCCATCATAGAGACAGGACTAGTTGGATAAAGTTCTTCGAAGAGATATGTGTAATCCCCTAGTCGATCCAGCCGCCCTGACCATCGATTTCAATGTATGTACAGTCGATCCCGGTTTTTTCCATCACGGCTCTGGCGTAACCAGTTTCATCCAGGTCTGAGCCTTCGAAGGTCGCGACAAAAGCCCGTCTGGCGATATTGAATCGAGCGTCCGAGGCTGCCGCACTCCCCCGCTGACTGTGGAGTGCACAAACGACGGAAGAGGAATCAAGCCCACCAGAAAGGCAGAATCCAACGGGAACATCAGATCTAAGTCGAAGTCTGCAGGCATCCTGAAACAGGTCGCGAAACATGGCAACCTGTTCCGCGTATCCAGCCGGTACCTCAATTGATTCCTTGCTTGTGTCCCAGAATCTGACGATAGGCAGTTGTTGCCTCCTGATATCCTCCGGGCTTACAACCGCATAGGAACCAGCGGGAAATCTCTTGATCCCCTTAATAAGACAGTGTTCCGTACTTTCGTACTGATACTGGCTGGCTGCAAGTTCGTGAAAGCGATGGTCCGGGACGAATTCACTCATCAGTGGCGCCATCGCCTTCATTTCTGATGCAAGGATCAGCACGTCCCTCTCCATACTATAGAACAGTGGTTTTTTGCCGAAGCGATCCCTTGAGAGAATCAATTGATGGTTCACGGAATCCCAGATCGCAAAAGCCCACATTCCGTTCAGCATCTTCAAGCACTCTGGCCCCCAGCACTCCCATGCTGCGAGCAGCACTTATGTGTCGGACCCAGACTGAAATGTCCAGCCTTTCTTTGACAGTTGCTGCTGCAACTCGGGAAAGTTGTAGATCTCGCCATTGAAAGTGATTGTAAGTGAGCCTCTCTGCATCGGCTGGTGACCGGCCGCAGAAATGTCGAGGATGGAAAGACGACGATGCCCAAACGTCACTGGATAGGTCTCAGATTGCTGCCAGATACCCTGTCCGTCCGGACCGCGGTGCTGGAGAAGGTCGAGGGCACGTCGAAACTGAAGCCGATCGGGTATTCGCCCGGCAATCCCCAGGATTCCACACATCGTTAGTCATTTCCTGCCAAGGCGAAACATGAAGCGTCGCAGCCAACGCCAAACCCGAAGTACGGGGTAGCTGAGCATGTATCCAAATCTCCAGTTCCATGAACCGCGCAGTATGAGCGGAGCCTCAGTCTGAACACACCGCCGAAGCGTGTTCTCGACATTTCTTCTGAAGAAATCCTGATCAGTGCCGTCCGGAAGCAAGCCATCAATGTACCTCGCAGCCTCGATTGCAGAGGTGTTCCGGCGATACTGATCAACGGTAAAGCTCTGATCTTCAGCGCAATACAAACAAAGTGACTTCCGCTCGTCGACAAACTGAGTGCCGGCAATGGCAATCTGGACAAGAAAGACCCAGTCTTCGCAGCGGCCACGGTAGTTGGTCGGGAATGGAAGATGATTCTGCCGCCAGACGGAACGGCGGTAAAGGGCCGCATGGACCGGCAACGTGGAACGTACAAACCAGTCTTCCAGCAGCTGCCGTAATGGAAATCGTTCGATTGCGGGCGTCGGATAGTGGGAGATTCGACCGGTGCTTCGGTTGAAGAATTCGTGGTCACAACAGGCAACACCGGCGTCTGGATGTTCGTTCAGCAACCTGACCTGCTCGGCAATGATTTCCGGTTTCAGCAGGTCATCGCCATCAAGGAATTTAATGAAGCTGCCTTTAGCCTGTCCAAATCCGTAATTTCGAGCAGCAGAAACTCCTGCATTTTGCTGTGAGAAGACTCGCAAGCGATCATCAGCGGTGGCGAGAACGTTCAGCACAAGCAGACTATCATCCGAGGACCCATCATCCACAACAATACATTCGATGTTCGGCCAGGTCTGCTTCAGAACCGATTCAATGGCTTCCGAGATCACCCGCTGCTGGTTAAAGCAGGTTACAACGACTGAGACAAGTGGTGGTTCGGGAGGTTGGTCTTGTACGCTAACCACTCTGGCTAACCTTGATATCAGGTAATGCGATGACCGTTGAGGTATGGAAAAACTGCACACCGTCCGCCATATGAGCAATCGCAGTCGTGGCAGTAAACACCCTCTGAAATGTAACTGACGAGAATAGCGAAACCGTCATCAGAAGAGGTAGACTGGATTCAGCCGATCTCATATTTCATCAGAAAACTCAGTCATTCAGCGTCGTATTCAGTTTCCCACGAAGAATTCGGTAAATCGCTCGTCTGCAGCATCGAATTCTGAATTCACTCCACGTCTTCTGGGCAGTTCGTAACCTCGAGGCAGGGAATTCATGAAATCACCTGTTCCTGCAACCGGGAGCGGAGATCCTCGTCTGTTGCATGCTGCAGAATTCAACTGGCGAGTTTTCAGTGGCGGGCGTCATTTTTTGTGCATTCTTGTGAATTGGTGACTGGAGTTGGTTTTGGAAGACTTCAAAGCACTTGTGGCAACCTGCCTGTCTCCACTGATGATCTCACTGGGACTATTGCTCTGGGGGTGGTGGCGATTCCGTAAATCACGCCGATCGGCAATCGCTCTGCTGCTGGCAGGAACGCTGCTGCTGCTGCTCGGAAGTCTGAGTGGATGGACCTTCGAGCGACGGCGTGAACTGGAGTTCCTGCATCCGCCACTGAATCTGTCCGAACTGCCTGACGAGCCGCTGCAGATTGTCGTGCTGGGGACAGGATTCAATCCGGATGGTTACCTTCCGGCAAACAGCCGTGTCGGCGGGGCCTTTCTGTCGCGTCTGATTGAGGGTCTGCGGATTCATCGAGCACGCCCGGATGCAGAACTGATCGTCTCCATTGCCGGTCCGACTGATGACGCTGACAAGCTATTGTTCTGGGAAGAAATCCAGCCGATTCTTGGGCTGAAAGCAGAAAAAGCTCGCATCATTACCACTGCAGAAAGCAGTCTGGATGAAGCGGTGGAAGTTGCAAAAGTGAATCAGGGGCAGCTGGTGGTGCTGGCCACATCAGCGGGGCACATGCCGCGGGCAGCGACAATCTTTCAGGATGAGGGGATGCGAATCCTGCCTGCGCCAACAGACTACTCGTTCGTCCGCGCAGGCAGTGAGCGTGACCGCATCTGGCCCCGCTGGGTCCCGTCAGCCGGTGGAATCAGCAGCAACCATGCGTGGCTGTACGAGGCGGTCGCTTCAGTCTGGCAATGGGCTCGACGAACCTTCGGAATCCCGCGCATCTGAATTCAGCACCAGCGCTGTTCCTCGCAGTTCAGAGAGAACCAGCAGGATATGCAGACGCAGGTTGTAGACATCTTTCTGGTATCTCAGCGGCACGGACATGCGGGCGACATCATCGCGAAGTTGCTGGAGTTCTGAGATCGCCTGCTCTCTGTCTTCGCGTGCTTGTTCGTGTTCCAGCTGGTACAACCGGCGATAGCAGCCGTAGACTCGGCGTGCTGTGCGAAAATCCAGGAGTAACGGAAGACCACGCGTCACGAACAGCAGCGCCGGGATGAACGAGATGACCAGCAGGCGAATCTGGCGAATGAGATTCAGCATCC
>JALRDR010000241.1 GCA_023262145.1 Planctomycetaceae bacterium
GATGCCGCAGATGCTCTGATTGATCTGCTGCAGGAGGCGGGACTGGGAGTGTTGCTGGTGTTTCACAACGGTGATGATGAACTGGTGGAGCCATTTCTGCAGCACGATCTGCAGATGCTGGGCACCGATGGAATTCTCGTCGATCACGGAGTTCCTCATCCACGACAGTATGGTTCGACAGGGCGATTTCTGGGACAGCTTGTTCGTGACAGGGGCCTGATGTCACTCGAAACGGCAGTTCGTAAGCTGACCGGGTGGCCGGCGGAGCGTTTTGGGCTGAATGACCGCGGCGTGTTGCAGTCAGGCAAAGCTGCGGACATTGTTGTTTTCTCTGCGGATCAGATTGATACAGATTCTGACTACCAGAATCCCTGCCAGTGGACCTCGGGTGTGTCACACGTGGTGGTGAATGGAGAGCTGATTCTGCGTGGCGGTGTGGTTCGCGATGTTGCATCGGACGAGACCAGGACACGGCAACTTCCGGGCAGGTTCCTGAGAAGTCGGCGATGTAACTGACCAGAACGGGCAGTTACTGCTTTGGTGCACGGGCAGAATTGGAGTCTCTCTGCACTGCAGTTGAGTGTCTGGTTCTGAGTGTACCCAGTTCCAGACTGACTGATGACTGTCGGATGATGGTGAATTGAATCAGCCCGACCAGCAGAAAGATCAGTATATTGCTGGCGACCTGCAGGGAGTTGACTTCGGCACGATGCCCGAACTTCTGGATCAGCCAGATTCCTCCATAGCTCAGCAGCGAAGCGAACGTGACAAATACAACCAGAGTCGGACGTCGCCGCAGACCGCTGACGGCAATCAGCACGGACCATGCGGGTACCAGCATGCTGTCGAGCCCTTCGCCGAGTGCGATCAGGCTGGTGAGCAGCAGAATCTCACCTGTCGACCAGCCATAGAGTGTCCAGTCTGCACCTTCAGTATCCTGCAGCCTGCGTTGCCAGCAGACTGCATTCAGAATCGCGAGGCAGCCCACGACGGCGGCCGTGAGATTGTATCGTGGGTCATTCTGCTGGAGTCCGAGAATTGAAACCGTGGTATGGAAGGCCAGGAAGACCACGGTCATACAGATGGTGACCGCAACGCCGGGGCGATGTCGGGCCCAGCGATGCAGCCGCCGCAACCTGTTCAGCGGCCGCGCATTCACGGGCTCCCCGTCCAGAAACCGCTGCAGGTCATCCGCAAAATCGGCAGCGCCTGCGTAGCGGTCATCCGGGCGAGTTTCCAGAGCCCGCATGCAGATGTCGTTCAACGCGGATGGAATACCAGCTACCCGTTCAGCCGGTGCTTCCACATCGTGCTGTCGAATCAGGGTGATGAACAACGCCGGATTATCTTCGGAGGAGCCCAGGGGCGGGCTGCCGGTGAGAATCCGATACAGCGTTGCTCCAAGTCCGTAGACATCTGTAGCTGTCGTTACGGCTGATGCTGCATCACCAAGCTGTTCCGGAGCCATATATCCGGGAGTTCCGAGCGTGTCTCCCGTTGCGGTCAGTCCGATCTCCTCCGTCAGGTCTCTGGCCAGACCGAAGTCCGTGATCCAGGCAGCTCCATTATTATGATCAATGAGGATATTGGATGGTTTCAGATCGCGATGAATGATGCCCTGCTGATGGGCGACGGCAATTCCCCGGCTGATGTTCAGCAGAGCAAGGATTGCCTCATCACGACTGATCTGACCACTGCGCAGCTGGTGTTCCAGTGTCGTGCCGTCGATCAGTTTCATGGAGATGAAGGGTTCTCCACGGAATTCCCCGGTTTCATATACGGGTACAATTGCCGGATGATCAATTCCCGAGGCGGCGCTGGCTTCCCTCAGAAAACGGCGGCGGTTGCTGTCGGAGGAAAATAACCCCATCCGCAGCATCTTGATGGCAACATGACGGCTGGGTTTGAGTTGTCTGGCCTGATAAACGACGCCGGCACCGCCGCGATCAATGACCCGTTCAATCTGGTAGTTGGGGATTTCCGGAAACCGATTCATCCCGACAGGATCAGCGGCGACCGTATCTGTTTGACTGGAAGCGACTGCAGCTGATTGTTCATCGTCAAAGCAGTTGTCCACTTCCAGCATTGCCAGCAGTCGCTGCTGCACATCAGCGGAGATCTGCTGACTGCGGATCCACGAGCGGCGGTCTGCCGCGGGCATGGTCGTGACCGTTTCAAACAAACGAAACAGCTGCTGATGTTCGTCGGGTTCGGATTGGCGGTCTGGCGACGACATGGGAGTTCCTGCAGCGGCGAATAAGGACCGAATTCATGACTGCTGGTCGTGATCCTGATCCGGACGAAGTTGTGCCGCAAGCCATGCGCGAGCAAATCGCCAGTCGTTCTTGACAGTCGCCTCGGAGACATTGAGAACCTGAGCGACCTCAGAAACGGTGAGGCCTCCAAAACAGCGAAGTTCTGCGATCTGTGCGTGGCGAGGATTTCGTTTTGCCAGCTGTTCCATCAGATCGTCAAGAATTACGACGTCTACCGGAGACGAGGCATTCGTGGAAAGCAGATGGTCAAGTGGCAGGCCGCTGGCAATATTTGCAGCATTCCCGCCACCACGTTTTTCGGCGGTGTGTTTTCGTGCGTGATCAACAAGGACGCGTCGCATCATTGTTGCAGCAACGGCACAGAAGTGAGCTTTTCCCTGCCAGTCCACGCGAGTCTGATCCACCATTCTGAGGAAAACTTCGTTGATCAATGCCGTGGGCTGAAGGGTATGATCAGGGCGTTCACGACGCAGGCTGCTGACCGCCAGAGCATGAAGTTCTTCGTACAGCAGCGGCAACAGATCCTGCGCGGCAGCACTGTCACCCTGCGACAGATTCAGTGTGAGCTGTGTCGGATCCTGCTTCATTGGTCGCTCAGAGAAACGCTGTGCAGGCAGGTTGTGCATTGAATACTGCAGGCTGCGGCATCATCAGCGTACGGATGCAGCAGCGATCATTCTCAGACCGCTCGCGGCAGCTGAGTTCTGTTCAGAAAGCATTGAGCCAGCTGAAACATGTCTGAGATTGATCATCAGAAACCTGCAGCAGACAATGTACGGTCCACAGCCCGGTACCTCAAATTCTGCAGCTGCAGAATTCTGAGGATTGAAGGCAGAAGTCAGCGCCCCTTCAACGCCATGTCAGTACACGAAAGATTCCTTCCTTCTTCTGGAATTTTTCCGGAATCGCCAGCAGTCTGTCCCTGAAGAAGGCCAGAACCAGACCTGTGCCGAAGAGCAGTCCGCCGCCGATGATTGTTGCAATGGCAACAGTGTTCAGCTGGCCCCACGGCACCAGAACAGCCAGGCTGACAAAGTACCAGACCGCCGCAATTCCACCGATCAGCGTACAGGCTCGCAGTTTCAGCAGCACACCTGTGGACAGGAGGGTCACTCCGGCAAACAGGAAACCCAGTTCCTCGAGGATCAGGAAATCACCGGCCGACCGATTCAGAATGGTGGCGATAGCCAGCGGAGCAACCAGCAGGAGGGAACCGAGGGAGAGAGCCGCAGAAACCGATTCCGACTCCTCTTCCTGTTCGTGATACCAGCCTGCCAGCCCGTAGCCAAGCACGAATAACCCAGTCACGACGCTGAGCAGTTCCAGCTTCTGCCAGAAACTCAGGTCAACATAGAAATACAGCAGGAATGTCGTCACAACGGCATGTGCTGTCATAGAGACGACAAATAATCGCCGCAGGGGCGATGATCCGGCGAGTAAGCTGGCCAGGACACTGATCATGACGAAACTGCAGCTGAAGAGTACCAGAGTTGCTGCAGGGACGCTTTGTGTGTTCGCGATCTGAATTGTCAAAAACAGATTCCGGAAGAACGCTGACAGCATGGAAACCCCCAGCACTCCATTGGCAGACGGCTGCAGAATCCTGCCGATTGCAGGAGGGATCATGCCTGAGTTTGAGGCTCGGCTGATCAGCAGCATCAGCAGTCCAAAGACTGCAAAACCAAGCATCATGCCCTGTTCTTCAAAACCCCAGCTGTTCAGCAACTGGACAAGCGCGACGCACCAGAAAATGGTTGACAGACGAGCACAGGCCAGCTGGTTTCTGATGGCGAAGGCTGCGCCGTAGAAGATGGCCGTTTCTGCGAAAAACAGACTGCTTGTTGCGGATGTGCTGACTGCGTACGACTGTGTCCTCAGGACTGACTGCAGGATGATCACCGTCGAAGGGGCCAGCATGGCCGCAGTGGCAAAATGGGCCACACGATACAGTGACACTCCCGTTGGTGTGTTGCTGTACAGAGCGGACGCTGCAAGCCATGCAAGGGGAACGAGCATGAGCAGCGGTGCATGGCTTTCCCAGTTGTCGAAGCCCAGTAAGACCAGCAGCGAGACTGCAGCAATCATGGTCGCTGTTGCTGTTGCAAGCAAATAGGAACTGGAAACGCGAGAGTCCTCACTTCGACTCAGCCAGGCGCCTGTGCGGCAGGCAACCGCTGTGAACAGCATGGCTCCGATGAAGCTCAGTTGTGGTGGTGTGCCGACCCAGATCGCCGGGAAACTCAAATGCTGAGCAAAGGAAAATGCTCCGATAATGACCGGCAGTATTCCCATCAACAGGCCGATTAAAGGGAATGATCCGGAGGTGTCCTTGTTCCTGCCAATGGCCGCCACAGCAAGATGTGAGACCAGTGAGGTGCCTGCAAGAACGGCAATGATCAGGTCAAGACTCAGAGTAAGATCCAGCATCTGAACAACAATCAGCTGCGCCCAGACAATGCCGTAGGCCGCAAGCTGCAGGAAAATCCCGCGTCGGCGGACGGTCAGATCAGAGTAGGCCCAGGCATAGACACCCAGTGAGACAAGAAGCAGAGCAAGCCAGCGAAGTTCGCCGCAGATGGGAGACGGGACGGCATTGAACCTCGCGTAAATCGGCGCGAATCCGAGGTGGTAGCACCAGTCACCGGCGATCTGGGCTCCAAGCACAAGCAGCAGACCTGCGGCAATCTGGATATGGCCAGACCAGAAAAAGGCCATTCCAAATCTCTGACGGCTGAAGGCACCAGGCGATTCCGGTGATTCCGTATCAGGAGCAAACGCCCGAATCAGATGGATGCCAATCAATCCCAGTGCGATCAGCAGGGATGCCGGGGTGGCAATTTCCTGCAGCCGCAGCGGTGAAGGATTCATGCTGGCGACAAAGAGCAGCCCGGTCATTGTTACGCCGGCGTTGAACACATAGACGAACATTTCATTCTTGAGTTGCCACGCGGAAACTCCGTAAAGAAGGCTGATGATGACCGCCAGCAGCCACAGGTTTCCATCGACAGTGACCAGATCCTGGGCATGGCAGTACCACAGGTTCAGAGGCATGATAAGGCAGGCCAGGAGTGCCAGTGCGCGGCCGCTGATGTGGTACTTCGTATAGCGAATCGTCAGCAGTCCAGCGGCAAGTATGGCCGTATTGCCGGATGCAAGCAGCACCGCGATCAGCGGTGGCTGCAGGTACTCGTTGATCCACAGCAGGATGACCAGCCCAATCGTAATCAGGCTTGCACCGATCAGGATCAAAGCCTGAATACTGCGAGGATCGAGCAGGATTTCGAGCATGGGGCGACGTGGTGCCGCAGGTTTCCCTGCCGCTGGCTGCTTACGTTGACCCTGTTGTGCAGCACTGCTGAATGGTGCAGAGTCGGTATCAGAAGATGATTCAGCGGCGGAAGCCGTTCCTGTGTCTCCGGCAGTAACCCGAGTGCTCGCGGCAGGAGTCGCTGGAGGCTCCATTCCGGGCAGTTGAACCTGCTGTGTGCTGACCGAACTCAGAATCTCCTCTGCATTCAGTTGTTCTTCATCAAGGCACTTTCGGACGAGTTCAAAGCGGCGATTCCAGTCCTGCTCCAGCCGATCTGCCAGATCTTCGGGGATCTGCCGTGAGTCACGCAGGTGCTGCAGCAGAGACTGCATCTGGAGCGCTGCTCGCAGTCCGCGAACTCCGCTCGTTTCCAGAGCCTGGAGCGGTAGTAACCCCGAGACAACAGTGATCGGTTGGTTGTGAAGCTTTGCATGCTGAGCGAGTTCGGACATCGCAGCCAGCTGATCCAGCATTGTTGAGATGATCGGTTCTTCCAGCGAGAAGTACTGCTTCCACTGCATGATGCAGACACGAGTCATTTCAAGGCTGTCGAGATAGCACTGCCAGTGTTTCTGGTTCAGAGACTGTGGAGGCTGCGAACTGGATTCACTCATTGGTCGACTCCCCGGACAAATCTGTTGTGAGCGGTCCCAGTCAGCGGAACTCCACTCAGTTGACAACGCGTGTTTCCAGATGAAAGCAGTGAGGAGAATCTGGAAGAAAAGAGTCCCCACCGCTGCAAGACCGGTGGATGAAGTGATTCAGCAGCAGGTGGACTGTCAATTTGGTTCGGGCAGTGAATGGAGGTGCGAGGGCCGGTCGGGGGGCTGAAATCACATAGCAAGAACGATGTAAATGATTTCTTGTATGGGCTTTGTGCCTGTTGGAGAGTGGCTTCCGAAAGGGTTGTGTCTGGGTCTTCAGAGGTCGGATGGGGCGTGGTTTCTTGATTCGCGGTATCTTCTGCGGATAGGATCGGGGGATTCCATTTCGCAGTCAGAGCAGGGGAAGTGTCATGAGCCACCTGGATCGTCGTGGGTTTCTGAGGATTGCCGGAGCTACCTCTGCGGCGGCATTTGTACCCGGGCTGGGGATTCATTCCGGCTTTGCAGTGGATCCCCCGGCAACAGATTCGCTGGCAATGCAGCTCTACAAGAGTCTCTCGGATGAGCAGCGGCAGAAGGTCTGTCTGCCGATTGATCACCCACGGCGTCAGTACGTCAGCAACTGGTGGTACATTCACCCGGACCATCGAATCCCGGCAACGTTCAATTCAGATCAGCAGGAGCTCATCCGCCGTATTTTTGATTCCCTGCACAGTGCAGAGTATCTGGCAGATGTCCGGAAGCAGGTACGCATCGATCAGTATGGTCAGGAAAGAAATGCACCGGCTGCCGGATTCTTCGGCACACCTGA
>JALRDR010001014.1 GCA_023262145.1 Planctomycetaceae bacterium
ATGCGCCCTTCACGATCGATGAGTCCGCGGAGCGTTTTGAGGTCTTTGTAGTCGATGTAGACCGGCCGCATCACGCCGCCAGAAGTGAACTGGCAGCTCATCTTCTTCTTTTTCAGCCTGGCGCGACGCTTGCGGAGTTTCTTCAGATCTGAGCGAGAAATTGTTGGCATGGAACGAATCGAACCTTGTTCAGATTACAACACTGCGGGCCTGACCCCCGCGGAAACAGCCATAGCAAGCACCGGAACAAGTCTTGTCTGGATTGCTGTATTAACGCGGCATTACTGCTGCACAAAGACGGCATTGCTGCTGAATGGCTTCAGCATTCCCGAAGGAAACCAGGCTTATTCAGCGGACAAGATCGTGTAGAAAACCGGTGTTGACAGGATTGGCCGTTCGGCCCGACGGACCGAATTCTGTGAATTCGGCGGGGAAACGAAGCAGGGAGTGTAGTCATCACCATGGAAGTCAGCAATTAAAACCCCCTGATTCCCTCGTTTTCGGCATAAACGAGACTCGTGTTGCGGGAATCGTGTGCAGGCCAGCCGAGGTCTCAGTTCTGGCGTAGTCCGAAATGGCCGAGTTGCGTACTCGCCCTGAACTGCCTGTTTTTCCAAATCAGGCAGTGGCCTTGAGTTTTGGCAGCGAGGAACATAGATTTGAGGAGTCGTCACAGGCGAGCCCTTTGCACTGCGGAATGGATTTCCCGAGAGTCAGCAGAGGGTTCTGCCGCAGGATTGTTTGCAGCACGAGTAAACGGAGTCTGCGTGGCAGGTCCTGCTCCAGCATGGGCTGGCTTGCAACAGTTGCAGCATCGCAACTGTCGCAGCTGTCGCAGCTGTCGCAACTGTCGCAGCTGTCGCAGCTGACGCAACTGTTCAAATCACTTTCAGAGCAACCCGAATTGGCTTCATGGAGGAAGCGCAATGTCCCGGAATCGGCTCCGCATTTTCAGTCCACAGGCTGATTTTGCCCCGGACGAGAATCCTGCAGAACTTCAGGAAGACGCTCATCTGATTTCATTTGAGAGCGCTCGCAGAGCAATTGTGGTCAGTCGCAGATTGCAGCCGGTCAGTGACCGTGCACGCCTGATCCATCAGAACTCACAATGCCCGGATTGTCACGCGAGTCTGGTGGAGCCGATTGAGCTGAACGACGGGCTGCGGGCCCGCGGGAATCGCCTGCCGGTGCCTGGTACGGCCACATTGGTGGGATTTCATTGCCATCGCTGTGGTTACGAGTGGCCGGTGGTGCGTAGCGGCAGTGACGACTGAGCCCATCGAAACTGCGTGCACAGAAACTAAGTGCATCGAAGGGGTGTGTTCAGCGTCCCGCTGCCGGGGACAGTGTCTGAAATCAGTGATCGTGGAGTAAACCGGGAAGCTACGATGCGGAACCTGTTCCTGCTGCTGATTGCAGCGACATTCTGTCAGACCGGATGTGTCCATCGTCGGGTCACAATCAATTCACTGCCGCAAGGCGCGCTGGTGAAGCTGGACGGAAAAGACATTGGTTATACGCCGACATCGTTCGATTTTACCTGGTATGGCAAACGAGAGATCAGGCTGCTCAAGGATGGTTACAACACGCGAACCGAGATGATTTCGGTTGATGCGCCGTGGTATCAGCGTTTTCCGCTGGATTTCCTGAGCGATAATTTTGCGGGACAGTATCTGAGCGACCATCGCCAGTTTCGATTTGAACTGCAACCGCGGTCAGCCGAGACACCGACGGATGTTAAGGACCGGGCCAACGCTCTGCGCAGTGAGGCGTTACACGGTCCCTGAAGCGAAAAAGGGCGGTGAAGCAGGTTGGAATTCTGACGATTATTTTGAATCGAAGCCGTTTTGCGGATAGTTTCTGCAGCAGAGTTCTCAGGCCGAGCGTAGCAACATCGGGAAAGGCCCCTGCTGGTATTCCGGCGGGTCAATTTTTCCCGCACGCTCTGATTCCTCCAACAAAGCTCCCCGTAGCGACGTAAGTCTCTGCAGGAGGGGCAGTAATGCTTCGCATGTCGACTCACGACGCATCTGACGAACAGCTACACGTCGATCCTGACTCCACCGCTGACACAACAGGCAGCAGTGAGGTGCAGCTGGTGTATGCTGCGCAGCGTGGTGATGAGGATGCATTTCGGCAGCTTGTGATTCGTTATGAACGGCGAGTGTTCAGTGTCATTCAGCGGTTCATTACTGATCCCGAGCAGGCTCAGGACCTCGTCCAGGAGTCCTTTCTGCGTGCATGGCGGCGGCTTGACCAGTTCGATTTGACTCGTCGGTTTGGACCATGGCTGTTTCGTCTGGCTGTCAATCGCACGTTTGACCACCTGCGGCAGGTCAATCGTCGTGGACGATGGTCACTGTTTTCCGAATCGAGTGGTGCGGCGTTTCTGGAACCTGCGGCCAGAGATACGGGGGAGCAGTTTGACAATGCTCAGGAAGTGCGGGCGATTCTGGACGAGATACCTGAGGTTTATCGCACAGTGCTGATTCTCCGTGATGTGGAGGGATTCTGCACAGCGGAAGTGGCAGCGATGACCGACCGCACGGAAGCGACAATACGCTGGAGGCTGGCAGAGGCAAGGAAGATGTTTCGGGAGTCGTGGGAACGCAAGGAACGACGTGATTCCCATGGTAGATAAGAAAAAGGCCGTATGAAGATCTGCGTAGGATCAGGACTGCTGACTGTATGATCGGGACATCCCATGAATTGTAATGAAGCCCGCCAGCTTGTTTATCTGAGTGTAGGAGGCGATCTGCTGGCAGATCAGCAGTCCGCACTGAATGCTCACCTGCGTTCCTGTGAGCCCTGTGAGGCCGAGTATCGCGGTGCCGGAGCGGCCATGGACGTGCTCACATCGCTGCGATCAGCGGAGTCGGGGACAACTCCATCCGTATGGCCAGGGGTGCTGCGGGGAATTCGTCAGTCAGTCCGCAGCAGTCAGGTAACTCAACGCTTCAATCTGCAGGTGGCGGCGCTTAGCGTCTGTTCACTTGTGATTGCGATGGTTGTGATTGTTCAGACCCTCACGACGATGAGGGAAGATGCAAGAATCAGCAGCACTGTACAACTGCCCGCGTTTTATCGAATGCAGTCCTACACGTCTGTTCCCGGGGAGTTCCTGAACTCGGAACAGACAGAAACTGTTCCCGTTGCAAGTCCTGTCAGCAATCGAAACTGGCAGCAGTGGCAGCAGGCGGAAGCGACAGCGTTCTGAGTGCATCCCGCGGCACCGACGTCTGTATTCAGTCTGTTATCTCCGGAGGCGCCGGTGATCTTGCAGCAGGCTGGCCCAGTGTCGTCCTGAAGAACTCCACTCGTCTGCGCGATGCCCAGGGGGTTTCGCATGCCCCATGTCCTGCTCCGGGAACAACGACCAGGTCAAAGTCCCTGCCGGCCTGGATGAGCTTCCGGGCGACCTGCATTGTGGTGGCAGGATCGACGTTGCGATCCAGTTCCCCTACTACCAGCATGAGGTGCCCCTGCAGCAGATGTGCATGTTCGGTGTTGGAATTTCGTTCATAGTTGCCGTGCTGAGGTAATCCAAGCCACTGCTCATTCCACCAGATCTTGTCCATACGATTGTCATGGCAGCCGCAGTCAGCCACAGCAGCATCATAAAAATCGCCGTGCCAGAGCAGTGCAGCAAGGGCGTTCTGCCCGCCGGCTGATCCGCCATAGATTCCCACTCGACTCAGATCCATCCAGTCAAACGCGTCAGCTGCGGCCTGCATCCATGCGATGCGATCCGGAAAGCCGGCATCTCTGAGATTCTGCCAGCAGACATCATGGAATTTGCGAGATCTCCAGGCAGTACCCATGCCGTCGATCTGGACCACGATGAATCCGGAATTGGCAATCTGCCGCTGATGGCCCCAGACAGAGCGAAATTCCTTTGGGACATGATAGTCATGCGGTCCGGCATAGATGTTTTCCACGACCGGCCACGATCGGTCTGCAGAAAAGTCGTCCGGGAGATGCAGAATCCCCCAGATTGGTGTGTGACCATCTCGCCCTGCTGCGGTAAAGCGAACAGGTAATGTCCGTCCGTTGGTGAGTAGTTCGGAGGCATCTGCTGTTTCAAGTCTGCACACCAGTCTGCCATCTGCCGCCCGCAGATCTGAGATTGGCGGCAGATCCACTCGCGACCAGCGGTCGATGAACCAGCGTCTGTCGGGTGACCACTGAATCTGATGAAAACCGTCGCCCTCGGTCAGAATACTCAGCTCGCTGCCATCCAGCCTGACGCGACAGGCATGTTCAAAATAAGGGTCCTGTCCGGCAATGATGCCAACAGCGGTGAACCAGATGAATCCTGCTTCCGAATCAACTCGGTCGATGCGGCGCACATTCCAGTCGCCGGTTGTAATCGGGTACGCAACACCACCCTGTTCCAGATCAATACTGTAAAGGTGATTCCATCCGGAACGTTCGCTGGTCCAGATCGCCTGTTCGTCACTCAGCCACCGCAGTTCGGTCTTCCCACCTGTGGAATAGTGAATGAACGTCGGGCTGTGCTCATCGATGATAGTTCGCACAGCGCCGTTGTCCGCCGTGATCTCCAGCAGTCGCATCCGCTGATGACCACGTTCGTTGTACATCAGCCAGCAGCGACTGCCATCTTCACTCCAGCGCTCAAATTCGAGTGACCATGGGTCTGGAAACAGTTCCGGGGAAATCGGAATGTGAGCTGCATCGGAGATACGAAACAGATGTGGGGTGGGAACAGGGATCGTGGCTCCGGGTTTGAGATAAGGGTATGAATGCAGCCTGGGCTGCAACTGATCGCCGGGAGCACTTTCCACGTAGTGCACCCGGGTTTCGGTCACCTGGGTTGTCTGCCATGCCAGCAGGAACCTGGAATCAGGTGACCAGTGGCAGCTGCTGACATGATCGGGAAAGTCGGGCAGGTCATAGTTCATGCCAACTGATCTGGCCCGCTGTGCATCTCGGCGAAAGGTCCAGTCGGCCGTACCAGTGGTTGTCAGCTGTCGTTCTGATTCATCCTGAAGATTCTTCAGCCAGAGGTTGTTTTCCTTTACAAACGGCTGCCAGTGTCCATCAGGCGAACGGGCATTCTCAACCGCCGCCCGACTGCCTCGTCGTCCACCTCGCGACTGCCGTTCGATATTTCTGAACAGCTCTTTGGTGACAATTACGGAGATACCGTCTGCGGGGACACGGAAACAGCCGTTGCTCCCTGAGTTCGGAGTTCGCAGCATCCAGACATGCCCGGCCCACGAGTGCTGTCGATGACTGGCCCCCGGAGCAACATCTGCATAGTGTCGCTCTTCGCCTGCCGGGGAGATCCAGATCAGCGAGACGGCTTCCTGAAGTTGATTTTGAATTTCAAGTTCGGTGCTGTCGGAGGATCCCTGAGATGGCTGTGGGGGCAGGAACAGGCGGGGAGCAGTTGCAGCATCCGCCGGCAGTGATGTAAGCGTGGCTTGTGCAGGATTCCAGAGAAACCTGCCGCGTCTGCCGATCAGGATCAGCGTATCAGCCGTCGCTGCAAACTCCAGCGAATCGACGGGGAGCTGACCGGGATCTGTTTCCTCCTGGAATTCCGCAGTGAATGCTGCTGCAACCTGTATGGCATCGAACGCTGGTCGGCGACTGCCGCGTTCAGCGTCCACCAGCCAGAATTCACGTTTGTCCTCCGCAAGGCGATTGCGATACCAGAACTGTGTTCCGGCGTCGTTCCACTGCGGTTCCACGCGGTCTCGATAAACGCGTCCCTGGGCCAGTGCAGCGGGAGCGGTGCAGAACAGCAGCGTTGACAGCAGCAGGACGCGAGCAGACATGAAAATCCCCGAGATGGTGACGTGAGTAATTTGCAGCAGGCTGCTGTGTTCTAAGTGAGAGCCGTGCGGTTGTCACGGAAGCAGATTGGTGAAGAGGCTGCAGCGAATCTGCTCTGCAGCGGGGGCTGATGCGTGACGCTGGCTACGGTCACCGCGCAGCCCGTGCAA
>JALRDR010000307.1 GCA_023262145.1 Planctomycetaceae bacterium
CGCTTGCGGCTCTGTTCCGTCCAGCGGCGCTGGTGTATTCCTCTGAATTCGGAGTGCGGAAGCCGTCCGGCACGTTGTTTCAGGCTGCAGTGGCTCGACTGGCAGGGCAGGGCATTTCGGCAGACCAGATTCTGCACGTCAGTTGTCGGCTGCAGAGTGATCTTATTCCGGCCCGCAAGGCTGGCATGAAGACGGCACTGCTGGTTGCGGAAAAGGACGGGCTGGAGGTAGCGAAGGAACTGCTGCGTGATCCGGCAACGCGCCCCGATCGTCTGCTCACCGAACTGGGACAGGTTCGCGATTTATTGCTACCGCTGTGACAGTCCATGGTCGCGGCGGAGCAATCTGAGGGATTGCCCTGCTGAGATGCCTGCTGTTGTCAGAGACCGTCTGTTGCCTGTTTCCGGCATTGTCCCGGTTAAGTCGCCGCGCCTGGCTGCGGGGAAGGGGCGGAGTATCCCGTGAGTCGTCGGGGTGCGCACAGGATTTGCCAATCGAGGGGCGCTGTCAATGCCGGAAGGACACACCATTCATCGTCTGGCCCGCGATCTGCGTCGTGATCTGGGCCGTCAGCAACTGCAGGTGCAGTCGCCGCAGGGACGATTCGCCGCAGAAAGCCAGTTGCTGGACGGGGACTTCCTGCAGGGCACAGATGCGTGGGGCAAGCATTTGTTTCTGCGCTGGAAGTCGGGGCGGCTGGTGCATATTCACCTGGGACTGTACGGGAAGTTTCGCCGACACAAAACTCCGCCACCGGAACCGCGACCGACGGTTCGGTTGCGGCTGTGGGGGCGTGATCGTTGCTGGGATCTGGTGGGCCCCAACCGCTGCGAGCTGTTGTCGGAAGAAGGGGAAGCAGAATTGTTGCAGCGTCTGGGGCCGGATCCGCTCCGAGCAGACGCTGACGTGGATCAGGTCTGGCAGCGAATTCATAAAAGCCGGGTATGCATCGGGGGTTTGTTGCTGAACCAGGCGGTGATAGCGGGTGTGGGCAATGTGTATCGGGCTGAGGTACTGTTTGATCAGCGGATTGCTCCGGAAACGCGCGGTTGTGATCTGTCGCGGGAGCAGTTTCTGGGGATCTGGGAACGGCTGTGCGAGTGGTTGCAGATAGGTGTGCGTTACAACCGCATCATCACCGCCGAGCCGGAGCAGGTCGGGCGCAGTCGGGGCCGGATGCGTCGCAAGGAGCGTCTGCAGTGCTACGGTCATGCAGCGTGTACGGAGTGTGGAACTGAGATTGAATGCTGGGAACTGGCGAATCGTAAGATGTACGCCTGCCCTGTGTGCCAGGCAGGCGGGCATCCTGTTGGCACCTGACGGTTCACGTGCCTGTGAACCTGTCTGAGACGACCGCACTTCGCCTTGCCGGATCTGCGTCACTTCGTTCCTTGATTCGGTCTATGACGGAGAAGTCAGGAGGACTTTGGCAATTCGCCCAGCGGTGGGAATTGCGGACGGCTGTTGGTCGCGAAGCGATACCCGGTGCAACCGCATAGGTTGCCGCCGCTTTGGCGGCTCAGCCGAGCCGGCGGTTGCGGCGGCGATTTTTGGCCGCACGGATGTATTTCCAGCCGCACTGCTGAGCCAGTTGCTGCAGGCGACGGACGGTCTTCCAGCCCAGCAGTCCAGCCAGGTTTCGTCCCAGTGCCCCACCGGGAAATGCGAGGTCCGAACCGCCAAGGCGCCGGACTTCCTGTTCCGCCTGTCGTGTCAGGTCCGGGTACTCCGGATAGAAATCGAAGGCCCAGCGCTGAAACCGGTCTGCACACAACCGACGAATACGATCGGAATCTTCCCGTTCTGTAAGCAACTGACAGCCCAGTTGAGTTGTCAGCAGCGCCGATTCAAACGCTTTTCGTGATCTTGAACTGCTCAGCACTCCTGAAATCCCGTTGCGGTATCCGTACACCGCCTGATTCGCATGGCGAATGCCCTGAGACGCCAGGGCGATTGCAATACTTGCATGAAAATCATTGTTCAGCCCCAGACGCGGGTCATAGCCACCAGCCGTGTCCCAGACCCTGCGTGGAATGAGCCATTTCCAGCCGCCCATCATGCCTTCATCGAGGGTGAGCGAATCGACCAGCCATTCCAGCGGATCGTCGTAATCACGATTGGCATGTTCCTGTCGCGGGACAGCAGTTTCCGGATTCTCGCGGAAATCTCCCCAGCAGCACGCCGCGATGCAGTCTGCAGTACCCTTCAGAGCATCCAGTTGTGCCTGCAGGTGCTGTGGATTGATCCAGTCATCGGCATCGACAATTTTGATGAATTGACCACGACTTTCGTCAACCCCCCGATTAATTGCCGCTGACTGTCCGGCATTCTTCTGGTCAATGATCCGCAGCTGGCCCCAGTTCCGGCATTCCAGGATTTTGCGTGATTCATCCGTGGACCCGTCGTTCACCACGACCAGTTCAAAGTCCTGCAGAGTCTGAGCCTGCAGGGAATCCAGAACAACCTGCAGATACGGCGCAGCGTTGTACACAGGCATGACAACTGAAATCAGCGGATTGTCGGGCATCGCGAATCAACCAGCGAGAACGGGAGCACTGCGGATGGAACTGACGGCAGTCGATTTTCGTCATTAGCAGTGTAAACCCTGAAACCAGATGAACGGAGTCTGGAACACGCATTTCCCTCACCTGCCTGTGATTCCGTCGTTGAAGGTTGCCGCAAAGTCGATACCAGGTCATTATCCGGAATTGGCGGCCTTCGGGCACGCACTCACTCAGCCTGAGCACACCAGCCTGCTGCAGCTTCGTGCTGCGGTTTCGGCATGCCGCAGGCTTACTTTATTGCAGTTTTTCCCACAGGAGTTTCCTGCCGATGACATCCGGTCAATCCTCCAGCGTCGTGCCTCGCCTGTCGATCATGATGTTTCTGCAGTTCTTTGCGTGGGGGGCATGGTTTGCCACGCTGTCCGCTGCCATGGATGCCAATGGACTGGGGGCGTTCATCGGCGGGGCCTACGACAGTGCTCCGATTGCCGCAGTCTTCGCCCCCTTGTTTCTGGGTCTGATTGCTGACCGCCTGTTTCCGTCTGAAAAGGTGATGGGAACGCTGATGCTGATCGGCGGTGTACTGCTGGGGGTGATTCCGACCGTCGCCGCAAAAGGGGCCGAGAGCGGCAACCTCATGGTCTGGCTGATCCTCGGACATCTGCTCTGCTACATGCCCACCCTTGGCCTTGGCAATACGATTGCCTTCACCCACATCACCAATTCGCAGGACTTCCCCAAGGTGCGCGTCTGGGGAACCATCGGCTGGATTGCCGCCGGGCTGATGGTCGGGATCGCCGGCTGGTCCAACCGGTTTGAGATTTTCTATGCCGGAGCGATCAGTTCCATTCTGCTGGGGCTGTTCTGCTTTTCCCTGCCAAATACGCCGCCACCGCTCAAGGGGCAGCCCATCGATACTCGCTCACTCCTGATGCTTGACGCCTTCTCGCTGCTGAAGGATTTCAACTTTCTGGTCTTTGCGGTCTGCTCGACGCTCATCTGTGTGCCGCTGGCGTATTACTACGGTGTTACGGCGACCTATCTGAATCAGGTTGGTTATATCGCATCCGCGTCCACCATGACGATCGGGCAGATGTCCGAAATCATCTTCATGCTGCTGATTCCCTTCTTCTTCCGCAAGCTGGGTCTGAAGGTGATGATCATGGTGGGTATGGGCTGCTGGGTGCTGCGATATCTGCTGTTCGCCTGGGCCGCTCCGGCTCAGACTGCCTGGATGCTGCTCCTGGCGATTGCCCTGCATGGTGTCTGTTATGACTTCTTCTTTGTGACCGGTTTCATGTACACCGACCAGAAGGCCCCCAGGGCAGTGCGCGGACAGGCGCAGTCACTGCTGGTTTTCCTGACTCAGGGGGTCGGAATGTTCTTTGGTTACAAGATCGCCTTCGGAGGCGAATTTGCCGGGCAGTCACTGGCCTTCACATGGAAGGGGTATGGAGCCCAGGTGGATTCCGCCAACTACCTGACCGCCCTGACCGATGCTCGCGGTGATACCTCCATGAGCTTTGGCGAATCGATGGCCGCGATGGTTTCCCGCAGTCTGCCGGAATCACTCGATCCCAACCTGCTCAATTCCACCATGCAGCAGTGGGCCAGCTTCTGGGTCTTCCCGGCAATCATGGCCGGTGCAATCCTGGTGGTCTTTACAGTCACCTTCTGGGACAAGGCGAAAGCTGACGAAAATGACGCAGCACGGGAAGACGCGGCAGCCTGAAGCGATGCGGGTAACCTGATTTGCTGAATGATCCTGTTTCAGGATCCAAGCAACGAGTCGCGTGCAGACGCGGCTCGTTTTTTTGTTCCGTCGCCATCTTGCCGCGATGCGATCATTGCGGCATTCCCGATGGCAGTCGCAGCGCTGTTGCGCTGCGGTCTGTTCTGCTGCAGGCTCTGCGTCAGCGATCACCCCAGCCGGCACCGCGGGTCTGTGTACGAATTCGGCACAGATACATGTCGGATGTCAGGTACAGGGTGCTGCCGTTATCACCCCAGCCGACATTGGCGATGCGTTCGCCGGTGACGATGCGTCCCAGCAGTTTTCCCTGCGGTGACAGCACCAGGACACCTCCCGGACCGGTGGCAAACACATTTCCCTGCTGGTCCACTTTCAGGCCATCGCCACCGCCACGCGGCAGACGTGGTTCCTTTGCAGCATCGAAGAAGGAAACCGGTTTGCCGAGGTTGCCGTCATCGCCGACCGGGAAGGCACGCCAGATGGGATCATTTCCATCACTGTTGGCCACGTAGAGTGTTTTCTGGTCCGGAGAAAACGCAATGCCGTTGGGGCGGGAGATTTCCTGTGACTGCAGCGTGACAGTGCCGTCGGGCTGCAGGCGGTAAACTCCGCAGAAGTCAATTTCCCGCATGGGATCGTTTTCCCGTTGCGGCAGTCCGTAGATCGGATCCGTGAAGTAGATATCTCCGTTATCGTGAATGGCCAGATCGTTGGGGCTGTTGAAGCGTTTGCCATTCCAATGGCTGGCGAGGGTGATCTTGCCGCCACCGGGCGTGAGTGCAGAAATGCGGCGATCGCCATGTTCGCAGGAAATCAGTCGGCCGGCAGCGTCCAGTGCCAGTCCGTTGCTGCCCGGTTCACGGCCGTAGTCTGCGACACCCGTGTACCCGGATGGTTTCATGAACAGGCTGACGCCGATTCCCTCCTGCCATTTCATGACCGAATTGGGAGGAATGTCGGAGAACAGAATATAGCCGCCCGTCCTTACGGATGAGTCGGGGACCCAGACCGGACCTTCCGCCCAGTCAAACCCGGAGCAGAGCACTTCAATGTGGGCGTCGTCGGCCAGCAACTGATTCAGTTGAGGATCGAAGCGATCCACATGTCCGATGACCGGAAAGTTGGTTGTATCCTGAGCCATCAGCGCACTGTTCAGGATCAGAGCAGCCAGCAGAGAGAGCATTTGGCGAACCAGCATCGGTGCAGCTTTCAGAAGAGGGAATGACAGGGGCGAACCATCACTCTGTGCATAATAACCGGGGATACACCAACGTTCATCCCAGCAGCGGCCTGGCTTTGCAGAGGTGCTGCATTGAAAGCGCATCGGCTGCAGGAGAGAATCAGCAGACAGGGACTGCCAGACGGCAGTCCTCGAAATCTTCCTGTTGAAAGTTGTGGCTCAAGATGATCCGTCGAACTCTGTTGCCGGTCTGCGTGTTCTTTGTTGTCTGTTCGACGCTTCCTGCTGCGGACATGGTTCTTGTGGAGGCAGAAAGTTTTGCGGATCCTGGCGGCTGGAAACTGGATACGCAGTTCATTCGCGAAATGGGTTCCCCGTACCTGCTGGCGCATGGCCTGGGTCGACCTGTAGCCGATGCCGCCACAACAGTCACGATTCCGCAGTCCGGAACCTGGCGAGTCTTCGTGCGAACGAAGGACTGGGTGGCCCGCTGGAATGCGGCAGGAGCCCCGGGGCGTTTTCAGCTGCTGCTGAACGGGAAGTCACTGCGGGCTGATTTTGGCAGCAGTGGAGCTGAATGGCACTGGCAGGATGGCGGCGAAGTGACGCTTGAAGCCGGGGAAGTAAAGCTGGCACTGCATGATCTGACAGGATTTGATGGTCGTTGCGACGCGATCTGTTTTGTTCAGGGCGACAAGTTGCCTCCCGATGATTCAGCACCGCTGGCCGTCTGGCGCAGGGAACTGCTGGGGCTGAAGGAAACACCGACTCGTCGTGAGGGATACGACCTGGTCGTGATCGGTGGTGGTTATGCCGGGATGGGTGCTGCCATTTCAGCAGCACGGATGGGCTGCAGGGTGGCTCTGATTCAGGATCGACCGGTGCTGGGGGGCAACGGCAGCAGCGAAGTTCGTGTCTGGGCGATGGGGAATATCCGTCGCGGCAAGTTTCCTCGGATCGGTGAGATCGTGGAGGAATTCTGCGATCACGCTGTGAAGTCTCCCGGGACCTATGAGGAGTTTGAGGATGAAAAGAAGGAGCTGATTGTTCGTGCGGAAAAGAACATCGACCTGTTCCTGAATCACCACGCGTATCAGGTGCAGACGCAGGACAACCGTGTCGTTTCGGTGACTGCTTTCAATACGCGCACCAGCGAACATTCGGAATTCTTCGGACGACTGTTCAGTGACTGTACCGGGCATGGCACAATTGGCTTTCTGGCAGAAGCAGACTGGGAGATGGAAGATGAAGGCCGCATGGGAATGAGCAACATGTGGGCCTGGGATGAGCTGGAACAGCCGGCAGATTTTCCGGAAACCCCGTGGGCACTGAATCTGGAAATGAAGGACTTTCCCTACCCCCGCGATCATCATGGACAATGGTTCTGGGAAAGTGGTTTCAACAAGGATGCCGTCAGTGATGCCGAGGGCATTCGGGACCACAACTTCCGAGCTGTATACGGAGCCTTCAATGCCATGAAGAATGGTGATGGTGCCGACCAGCATCGGAACGCGATTCTGACCTGGCTGGCGTATATCGGCGGACCGCGTGAATCGCGACGCCTGCTGGGTGATGTGGTACTCACGCGGGATGATATCGTCGGCAAGAAGGATTTTCCGGACGGGTGTGTGCCGAGTACCTGGTCCATCGACCTGCACTATCCCAAGGAACAGTACGCTCAGAAGTTCCCGGACAATCCCTTCATCAGCATTGCGGTGCATGATCGATCGGTGGACCGCAGTTTCGGGTATCCGGTTCCTTACCGCTGTTTCTACAGCCGCAATATCGAAAATCTGTTCATGGCTGGAAGAAATATCAGTGTCACGCACGAAGCTCTGGGGACAACGCGGGTGATGAAGACCTGCGGGATGATGGGGGAAGTTGTTGGACGTGCTGCCAGCATTTGTGTGCTGAACAACTGCAGTCCGCGTGAGGTGTATGATCGCTATCTGCCCTTGCTGACGGATCTGCTCAATCTTCCCGGACGTGCTCGACGGAATACCGTTTACGAACCAGTGACGATCCCTGACGATGCAATGACACTGGCCGGACCCAACGGACCGCTGCCAGGGCTGGATCCGGCAAAGCTGCCAGGACTTGTGATTGATGATCGCTCTGCAGAGAAAACAGGGAACTGGACGGAAGGAACAGGGCTGAAGGGCTTTGTTGGTTATGGATACCTGTATTCCAGCGGCCGTGATTCAAGAATTCGCTATCGCTTCGATGCACCAGTTGCGGGTCAGCATGAGATTCGTCTGGGTTATCTGAATCATGAAAATCGTGCCCCGGCTGCACAGGTAACGGTAACCGTTGGCGGAAAGACAACAGTCGTGAAGGTGGATATGCGCAAGCCGGCTCCACTGGAGAATCACTTTATCAGCCTTGGTGTATTCGCAGCCGGAAAGGGCGCTGCATTTGTGGTGGAGCTGTCGGGTGCAGAAACGACGGGTCATCTGCATGCGGATGCCGTGCAGCTGCTGACACAGTGAGGGTGACCGTGACGGCTGTTGCAGTGCATGGTGCTGAGCTGGCTCAGCGGTACTGGATGCTGGCTTCCAGCGATGAGGATCATGATGCGGCTGTTGCCCACAGCAAGACTGCTCATCTTTCTGACAATCGTGCTGCTGATTCATTTCCAGCATCGTCGCTGGATGACATTGCAGGCTGTACAGAAGCAGTCGGATCAGGGATTGCTGCAGCTGGTCAGCGATGAATTCCCGGCGGCGGTCGGCGTGATGTCGCTGCGGGATCATCCGGTGGATCGGGGCGATCTGGCTGTTGATCTGTCAGAGCTTCGGCGGACAGCGCTGCAGGTGCTCACAGACGCCGACGGTGGTGTTGCGGGACTGGTGCTCCGGACGTCACCGATTGCCGATGCGATCGTTGGGTTTTCCGGGCCGACCGATGTGCTGCTGACGGCCGATGCAGATGGAGTGGTGCGTTCCGTTCGTGTTCTTTCCAGCGAGGATACTCCGGATCACC
>JALRDR010000446.1 GCA_023262145.1 Planctomycetaceae bacterium
CTCTTGTCGCGGCGCTGACCTCACCTGTTTCGGCAGACGATCCCCCGGCATTCATCGACGGAACTGAAGCGGCGGGACTTCCCGGCGGCGGCAGCGCCGCCTGCTGGTACGACCTCAACAGCGATGGCCTGCCGGAACTCATCGCCGCTGGTACCGTCTGGAAGAATGACGGCGATGGCACGTTCACGGAATGGGCCAGCGGATTCGGTGATGTCGTTGCCGCCGATTTCGACAACGACGGTGACGGCGATCTGTTCAGTTGGTCGGCTCAGAAGCTGTTTCGCAACGACGAATCGACTTTCGTTCCCGTGGATCTTCCCGAACTTCCCCGTACTGCATCTCAGGCTGCCTGCTGGACAGATCTGAACAATGATGGCTTCGTCGATCTGTATCTCGTCGGCTACGAAGACTGGGATGCCGGACTGACCTTCCCCGACCTGATCCTCAGCAATCGACAAGGCAAGTCCTTCGAACTCACGTTTCAGGAAGCCAGCTTCCGCGCACGTGGAGTGACCGCAGCGGACTACGATCAGGATGGTGATCAGGATCTGTACGTCTCCAACTATCGCCTGCAGCCCAATGTGCTCTGGATCAACGACGGCACCGGCAAACTGACCAACGAAGCCGCCGCCCGCAATGCGCTAGCCGGAGGCAACGGTTTTCAGGGCGGACACTCCATCGGCGCCGCCTGGGGCGACTTTGATGCGGATGGCCTGCTCGATCTGTTTGCCGGCAACTTTGCTCATCGTGACAATCGTGGGGATCAGCCGCAGTCACGGTTCCTCCGCAACCTGGGCCCGGACAGGAATCATCATTTTGAGGATCGCGGAACTGGTGGCGTGTTCTATCAGGAATCCTACGCCAGCCCGGCTGCCGCAGACTTTGACAACGACGGAAACCTGGATCTGTTCTTCACTACGGTGTACGGAACTGCTTCGTTCGGTCGCCCCAATAATGCTGTACTCTTCAAAGGCAACGGCAATTTCGAATTCACCGATGTCACTCAGCAGCAGGGCATCCCCAAATTGCCCCCCACCTACCAGGCAGCATGGGCAGACTTCGATGGTGATGGTGATGCTGATCTGATGTCAGCCGGTCGTCTGTTCGTCAATCAGACTGCTCAGCACAATACCTCAGCAGGCTGGATTGGCATTCGGCTGCACTGCAACGATGCCACAGCCAGGATCAGCCGTGACGCAATTGGTGCCAGTGTCCGCATCACCGTGGGCGAGCGAACATTCACCCGAACCATCGAAGCGGGAACAGGGCAGGGCAATCAGAACGGCAACGGACTGCTGTTTGGACTTGGCGAGGCCCCCAACAGCGTTGACGTGCAGGTTCTCTGGCCCGGAGACATCCGCCAGAAGGTGACAAAAGCCGCAACAGGCCGCTGGCACGACATAGCGTTCGTCCCACAGCCCTGATTGCCGCGGCCAGCATTTGGCATACAGCCGCAGCACCTCGCTCCCAGCAAGGCCTTACTGTCCCCGCCACTCCCGCGTTGCCGCCGCACCTTCGCTGTTCACGGGGAATACCAGTCACTAGCATTCCGCCCATCGGCTCTCGGATTTCGCGATTGAACAGCTGCTCTCTCACCGCCCAGGATAACACAGTCATGATGCAGATCACGCAGGTACTGATCGCCACGCTCACGATACTCTCCTCCGGAGCTGGTTTCGCCTCTGCATTTTCCACAGATGAGCGTCCGAACATCCTCGTCATCATCTCTGACGATTCCGGCTATAACGAATTCTCACTCAACGGCTCAAGGAACTTCTCCACGCCCCATATCGATTCCATCGCGGTCGGCGGTGTGCGTTTTACGGAAGGCTACACCAGCGGAACTGTCTGCAGCCCCACCCGCGCCGGCCTCATGACCGGCCGCTACCAGAATCGTTTCGGGCATGAGTTCAATATTCCGCCGACCTGGAGCGAGGAAAACGGGCTGCCGCTTTCCGAAACAACCATTGCCGACATCATGCAGGCAGCCGGCTATCGCACCATCGCACTCGGCAAATGGCACCTCGGTTACGCCCCCAAATTCCATCCGCTCTCCCGCGGTTTCACGGATTACCACGGCTTCCTGCAGGGTGCCCGCAGTTACTTTCCCCTCGAAAACCCAACCATCCTCAACCGTCTGCTCCGAGATCGCGAACCGATTCCGGAAACATTCGAATACATGACCGATGAACTTGGTCGCGCCGCTGCCGAATACATCGCTCAGCCCCGTGACAAGCCTTTCTTCATGTACCTGGCCTTCAACGCCACCCACGGACCCAATCACGCCACCGAAGCAGATCTGCAGGAAGTTGGTGACGGACCCGGTAACAAAGTCCATCGTGCCATGACGCATGCCATGGACCGGGCCGTTGGCGTGGTACTCGACGAACTCGATCGGCAGAAGATTGCCGACAACACGCTGGTGTTCTTCGTCAACGACAATGGCGGTGTACGTGGCCACGACAATACGCCTCTGTCCGGCTACAAGGGCAGCACCTGGGAAGGCGGCATACGCGTTCCTTTCGCTGTTCGCTGGCCCGCCAGAATTGCCGCCGGCCAGGTCTATGACAAACCGGTCATCACTCTGGACATCCTGCCCACGTCCATCGCTGCAGCCAATATCACCAGCGCAAAACACAAGCCACTGGATGGGGTCAATCTGCTTCCATGGATGACCGAACAACGCAGCGACCGCCCCCACCAGACACTGTTCTGGAAGAACGGTCAGAAATGGGCCGTCCGCGATGGTGACCTGAAAATGGTGGTGGCGATCGAAGCAGCCGAAGCCAGCGGCAAAGGAAAGAAAAAGGGCAAGGCTGACGCTGCAGGCACCAGCCGAGGACTGTTCAACATTCCAGCCGATCCGTCTGAGTCAAAAAACCTTGCCGATTCACATCCCGCCGACGTCAAACGACTCACTAACATGTACCTCGAGTGGAAGCAGGACTTCCCGGAAACACTCTGGGGCCGTGCTGCGCTGGATTGAAGTCTGCTGACCACTCAACTGCCGCTCGTAACCTGCACTACAACTCCGGCGGCAGTTCACCAGCCGAGATCTCTGCGTGTTCACGCTGCGGATAAATCGTGATTCGCAACGTGGCCCCCGCCGCAGCGATCCGCCCGAGCAGACTATTCGACAGCCCCTGATTGAACGCCCACGGCTCGTTCCCGCAGTCGTAACCAATATTGAACTCGCGGAGCTCGCAGCGATCCCAGCAATGCCGCAGCGCCGGCACCAGTTGCTCGATGACCGTCAGCATGACGGCAACAGTCTGCTCCGGTTCGGAAAACTGCTGGTCCGTCTCCAGAGTGGCAAACCAGCGGCCATCGTCCGCTGCCGCAACATGCAACGGACTCAAACCGCTCGCCTTGAACGCTTCCGTCAGTGGCCGTAGATCCTGTTCCGATACCAGATCCAGATCTGTATTCAGATACCGAATCCGGCTCGGTTCGTTTCCGCCGGCAGGTTCTTCCGACGCCAGGGCCCGACTCATCATACTTCCGGAAGTGCCTCGCGAGCATCCCCGAAGGTGTCTCGCTGCACACCCATCTTCTGCATCATGCTCAGGTACAGGCGACACATCTGCCGATCTGACTGGCCGGAATAATCCAGGTTCTGACCACCCTGAATCTGGCCACCGGCACCACCCAGCATCACCACCGGCAGCCGAGTCGCATCGTGATGTCCGCTGATCATGCTGGAACACAGCATGATCATGGAATTGTCCAGCAAAGTTCGTTCACCTTCCTGAATCGCATCCATCCGTCGCGCGATATACGCCATCTGCTCCAGGAAGAACTGATTCACCTTGAGCCAGTCCTCGCTGTCCGTGTGCGACAGCAGATGATGAATCATGTAGTCCACGCCAATATGCGGAAACCGCAGCGTGCCGTGGTCGTTATTCAGCTTCAGAGTACACACGCGCGTCGTATCGGTCTGGAACGCCAGCCACTTGGGGCACTGTGCTTGCGGATCATACGGAATGTCCACCATGCGAGTGATGTACTGCGTCGGCTCGAAGTCTGTCAGCGTGCCGGTGCGAAGATTCACGACGCCATTGGCCACCACCAGCAGATGCGGATGGCGGTCGAAGATATCGTGCGACTTGGTGAGATAT
>JALRDR010000455.1 GCA_023262145.1 Planctomycetaceae bacterium
GCACGCTCCGCATTCACCGGGGTGGGATATACCACCAGTGAAGCCGAGGACATTGTGGCACATCCGGTGCGGCGTCAGATCCTGATGGTGCTGATGCTGCTCAGCAACCTTGGAGTCGGGGCGGTCGTCGCCACGGTGATGGTGTCGTTTATCGAAACTCGGCAGGCGGAGTCCGTCTGGCCACAGATGCTGCTGCTGGTGACCGGCTTGTTTCTGCTCTGGATCACGGCGACCAGTCGGCGAGTGGAACGGTACACAAATCGCCTGATTGCTCTGGTGCTGCGACGCTGGGCGAAGCTGCAGATCCGCGATTATGTGGCGATCCTGCAGCTGCAGGACGGGTACGCGGTGAGCGAATTGTATGTGGAACCCCGGGACTGGCTCACCAATCGCACGCTGATTGATCTGAAGCTGCCCCATGAGGGTGTGTTGATTCTGGGTATCCGCCGTGCCGGCGGAGCGTTTCTGGGAACTCCTACCGGAGATATGAAAGTGCTTGCCGGCGACACGTTGATCCTGTACGGCCCGGTGGATCGGATTCGTGATCTCGATTGTCGCTCTCGTGGCAGTGAAGGCGACCTGGCCCATGCGGAAGCGATTGCAGAACAACGGGAAGAGCTCACCGAGCAGGTGCAGCTCAATTCACAGATTGAAGGGAAAAATGATGCCGAATGAACCGTCCAGATCCTGGACGGTCTGTGCATGACACTGGTCTGTGCGTGACATTCCTGAGTGCCCGGTGAGACCTGAACCTAGCGAGTTCTTCGCAGCGGAAATTTCTCGCCGGAAAGGGCTCGACGAGCAAACTCACCCCAGTACGGTGTCGGCGTATAGCTCCAGTCTGAAATCATCACCGGCGTCGCTTTGGGATGCAGGCACCAGCCGGTCCAGTTGAGTCGGTGCTGCTGGACAAACCCCAGCATGTCCGGCACCCACGTGTACGGTGATTCCTGATCGGCTGCGGGGATGAAGTCCATCTTCTTCTCGTCCGCCCCCATCTCGCCGACAAAGATTGGGTATCGTGCAGCGGTGGCCAGCACATTCTGCTCCCAGTTGCGATGCCAGTTGTAGGTGTGCCAGGAATACATCACTCCATTCCCCTGAGGATCTTCCAGTGCGTAGCCCTCGGCAATTCCGCTCAGGTCATTGCACCAGAACAGGCCTCCGGCGATGACGACATTGTGCGCCTCAACCGCACGCACTGCGTCGACCAGTTTCTGCATCCCGATGGATTCAAACCCGGCCTGAGGTTCATCAGCGGTGGGTTTGCTGACCTGTCCCCCGTGTTTCCAGACCTGCCAGTCGATTCCGTGTGGCTCGTTGAACAGGTCAAACAAGACGGCCGGGTGATTGCGATATCGAGTCGCGCAGTCTTTCCAGAATTCTGCGTGCTCCGCCCGGGGGGCATGAAAGCGGTGCAGATCGATCACGACGTAGGCACCTCGGTTGGCGGCAAGGTTGACGATGCGATCAATGATCTGACGGTACTCCTGCCCGTCGTCGCTTTGCCAGTCGCTGCGGCCGAACCAGAATGCTTCGTTCATCGGAATGCGCACGCAGTTGGCTTTCCACTCATCAATCGCCACGACGACAGATTTGATGACCTGCAGATCAGCGGGAAGAGTCTCCAGGCCACCGGCATTCACGCCCTGCAGCCAGACTTCGTTCCCGTCCGGGTCGTGCAGCCGATTGCCGACAACTTTCAGCGGCGCTGGCCAGTTTTCCTTCAGCGGGGCTTCCACGGGAACATTTCTGGCTTCGATCTCAGCTCGCCGCTTTTCTGCTGCAGCCAGTAATGGGGCGGGGTCGACGGGACACAGCTGAAAGTCATCAAGATCCATGGTGCCTGCGGCGACCTGAAACAGTGTGGGCATGAGTACCAGGCTGAGCGCTTCGTCGGGGACCAGAAATGCTGAGCGGCGTTCTACCCAGCCGTCCGTGTCACGGCTGGTGTTCGGAGCCGCTGGTTTCTGAGACAGGACTTTGCCATCGATGCCCTTGAATTCGAGCATGATGCGAGCATCGAACCACGGCGAAGTACCTCGTTTCAGCTCGGTGATGCGTTGTTTCCAGGTCAATTCAACCGCTTTCGTGTCCGGTGGCAGATCAACCTCACGATACAGCAGAATCATGCTGCCCGGGGACGTCGACTGCATCCGCAGGAAGCGGTTGGAGCCCTCTTCGAGCCAGCTGCCGCCTGCTTTGAGCCTGCCCCAGTCGTCGGGCCAGTCACTTTGCTTCCTGTGCAGTTCGAAGCTGCCGTTGGTGAGGAGGTTTTCCTGAGCAAGCAGAATGCGGGTTGCTTTGGCCCGGCGAGCAGCAGCTTCGCGTTCCTGCTTTTCTGTGCGCAGTCGCTGTTGTTCTGCGAGTCGGTCCGCGATGGGCTGCGGGTCCACCAGTTCAAAGCGAACGTCGTCGAGGTCGAACTGCCCGGTCTGCACTCGAAACAGTGACGGCATGAATTTCAGAGTTCGTGCGTCAGCCGGGACGAGGAATTCGAGCTCGCGTTGCACCCATCCGTCCGTATCTCTGCCGGTGGCGGCGGCCGGTGGTGTGGGTTTGACTGCCTGACGATCTGCATCCATGAATTCCAGCATGATGCGTGCGTCGAACCAGGAGTTACTGCCGCGTTTCAGACTTGTGACGCGTTGCTTCCAGGTGAGCCGGATTGCTGCTGCATCTGCTGGCAGTGGCAATTCCTGATAGAGCATGATCATCGTGTCCGGGGCGGCGGCATGCAGTCGCAGGAAGTGATTGTCCTGCTCTGCCTGCCAGCTGGCCCCCTGCTCCGGCTTCGCCCAGCCGTCGGGCCAGTTGTCATTGTCGCGGTCCTGTTCAAAGGTGCCGTCGGGGATCCCGGGCAGAGACCCGGGTGGGTCAGCTGTGAACGGAGCTGAGCTGGTGCAGAGAGCGCAGAGCAGAGATGCGATCAGCTGAGCGGTGTTCATTCAATTGATCCGGATTACAGCGAATGGGTTTTGCAAGGACGCTCCGAAGGACGATAATTGAGAAACAGGCCAACAGCCACAGCATCAGCCGATTGTTGTTGATGATTGAATAGATTGCTGGCGGCCGCAGGAATCCGGCAACGGCCATGGGCGATGCGCTCGAGTGACAGGCTGGCGTCTGTGTTCTCAGATGATGCGGAACGCCGACACTGTCCTGAAATTGAAGGTTGTCTCGGGACGCAGGTCCTGAGCGACTGCGAAAGTGGCGGGGGGCGTTCTGTGACAGAAGATTCGGGGGTTTGTATTGTGTCCCCCACTACAATCGGGTGCGTTTACTGGCCGAAACGCTGGATTCGATCGTGCGTCAGAGCGTGCAGCCGGCGGAAGTGATCATTGTGGATGATCACTCCGATCCTTCCGTGCAAAATGAGCTGCAGCAGTTCCTTTCCGGAAAGGTTCGCATTTTGCTGCAGCAGCCCGGATTGAGTGGTCCGTCAGCAGCTCGCAATACAGGATGGCGTGCCTCCAGTTGTTCATTGATCATGTTCGTTGATTCTGACGATCTGCTGGCACCCTTTTGTCTGGAGGAGCGGATTCGATGTATTCAGAAAAGTGCGGACAGTGATTTCTGGGTATTTCCTGTCGGCGTGTTCCTTGAACGCATTGGCGATTAACGAACGCTGTGGAATAACCTCTGCGGGGATCATGACCTGGAGAGATTTCTTAGATCGGACCCGGTCTGGCATACCTCCGGGCCGATCTGGAAGAAATGTGCGCTGGAGCGGATTGGCGGATTTAATGAGCAGGTGAGCTATGGAGACGATTCTGATTTAAGTATCAGGGCCTTGCTGGCCGGGCTTCTGTTCCAGAAGTTCCCCCTGGTGGCTCCCGATACGTTCGTGCGCAGATCAGACCACAACAGGATCACGAATGATCAGACAGATCGTGCGCTGGACGCCCGCAGGACGCGTCTTTATGCGGGCAGCGATGCGGTGAAGGATGCGACGCCGGTCCAGAAACGGCTTTGGGCCGGGCAGTATTTTGTGGAGTGTGAGTACCTTCTGTTCCGTGTATCAGATTCACTCCCTCGCCAGATGGAAATCTGGCGACAGCACTGGATTCGACATCGGCCTGGTATCGTGACGCAGGTTCTGGTGGCAGTTTATCTGCAGCTCTCCAATCGACTGAAAGAGACTGCTTACCTGGTCCTGCGGATCTTGCGTCGTTTGCTGATGCTGGTGCTGGATCCGGCGTATTTTCCTTCGGGTGCGGGAATTGAATCGACGGAAATGAGCGAAGCACAATGGGCCCGGCTTGCTGCATCGATCGCAGAGGCAGGCGAATCACTCCCCCAGGAACAGCCCCAGCAGATCATTATCCAGGACCTGCAGGATGGTGATGTCCGGGGCAATGAACTGTGACCGGTCGCGGAATGATTCCAGTTCGTGAGTAATCGTGTAGCCCGGGATGCCGGCATTGATGATTTCCCGCGTCTCGTTGCGGGTCTGCAGCATTGCCGGCCATGTGTCGTGATTGCTCAGGTGCAGACCATATGTGAATGAATCACCCAGCACCAGAATCCGCTGTCGGACTTTGGCGTAAATGCTGTTTGTGTTGCGGAATCCCTGACGGTTTGTCTGCATGCGGAATGGCAGACCGCGGGTGATCTCATTGACTTCGTTGAGCATGGGAGGCAGGTCTCCGTACAGCTGGTCCTCCCGCAGGATCTGATTCGGGTTGCTTGCGTCGGCGTAGTCGGCCAGCACCTGATCCAGCTCTTCGGCGACGATGGAGTTTCCGAATCGAGACAGGTGTCCATCCAGCGGCAGGAGTGTGACGGCCGGCCACGGGTGTGCTCGGAGCGCATCCGTCAGATCGATGAATGGCAGCCGATGTCGTTCTGCCTGGCCGCGGAAGAACTTCCGCATATCCTGCTCAACGGCATGCTTTGCTGTGTTGGGGTCGGTGCTGGGAAGATAAAGAACCAGCAGCGTCGTCTGCGCGTCCCTTGCCACCTGCACCAGAGAAGCGAAGTGTGCCTGGTACTGGATCTTTGTCTTCAGAAGTACCTCGCGTTCCTCGGCTTCGAAGAGTTCCTTCCACGCTTCATCGTAAGTGATTCGGATCTCTCCGCGTTTTGCTGCGACGCGTGTTGCCAGCAGCCGCGCCTGCACAGAGTTGAATCCCTCAACGAGGGCAATCGGTGTTCTGCTGCGACGCTGGTAGAAGATGCAGCGCAGGGCAATTTCGGCACCTGACAGTGCAAGCAGCAGAAACAGCAGGGAAAACGCCAGTTTTTTTTTACGGGTGACAGCAGGCTGAGTCGACGTCATGACACGCGATCCCTTGCAGGTGAAACGGAAATGGCGAGGATGCGAAGTCTGTGACCATTGTATTCACAGGTCAACATGGTGGCGGAGCTTTCTCCTGACAAGGCGCTCAACCGTGAAAATGCTCGGAAATCCACACCCACTGTTGTGGCTGTTCGTCTGCAGTCTGTACAGCCTGCTGCTGCAGGCGGGATCTGCCGCAGAGCGGCCCAATGTTCTCCTGATTCTGACGGATGATCAGGGCTATGGTGACCTGGGAATCAATGGTCATCCATTTCTGGAAACACCCAACCTGGATCGGCTGGGCCACGCTGGCGTCCGGTTCGAGCGGTTTTATGTGAATTCCTTTTGTGCACCGACTCGTGCTGGTCTGCTGACCGGACGCTGGCCTCTGCGAACGGGTTGCCACGGCGTGACTCACAACCGTGAAGCCATGCGATCCTCTGAAATGACACTTGCAGAACTGCTGCAGCAGAATGGATACCGCACCGCCTGCATCGGCAAGTGGCATAACGGTGAACAGTACCCGCTGACGCCGGCAGGTCAGGGGTTTGAGCATGTCTTTGGTTTCAATAACGGGCATTGGAACAATTACTTCGATGCCACCCTGCTCCGCGGCCATCATCAGGAATCCACAACCGGCTACATCTCAGATGTGCTCACGGATGAAGCCATGCGGTTTGTGGAGCAGCAGCACTCCGCGCCGTTCTTCTGTTATCTGTCATTCAATGCTCCCCATTCTCCCTATCAGGTCCCGGATCGCTGGTATACACCATTCCGTGCACGTGGGCTGGATGAGCGGCTCAGCACATTCTTTGGGATGTGTGCCAACATCGACCACAACGTGGGACGGCTGCTGGATCGGCTGCAGCAGAGCGGGCGGGCTGAAAACACGATCGTAGTGTTTCTGACCGACAACGGCGGGACCGCTGGTGTGCGAACGTGGAACGCCGGCATGCGCGGCAGCAAGACCAGCGTGCATGAAGGCGGCAGTCGCGTGCCGTTGTTCATCCGCTGGCCAGCGGCAAACTGGTCGGCCCACACGGTTCAGCCCATCTGTGCTCAGATCGATCTGCTGCCGACCCTGTGCGACTTGTGCGGTGTGACCGTGCCGGCCGAAGTCGCGGTGGACGGCCTTTCGCTGCGACCACTGCTGGAAGCTGAGAATTCAGCCAGCTGGCCGGATCGAACATTGTTTACGCACAATCCCATCGATGAGCAGAACCGCTATCCAGGTGCTGTCAGAACCCAGCGCTGGCGACTGGTGCGTGAGATTCCGGGGCCCATGGGTGGCTCTCGGGCTGTCAATCGCGACGCCGACGCCGGAGCGTGGCAGCTGTATGACATGCAGGCGGATCCCGGGCAGACGACGGACGTGGCAGGAAATCATCCGGCTGTCGTGCGGCAACTCAGTCTGCATTACGAAACGTGGATCGACGACATTTCCAGCAACGGGCTGAAACGTCTGCCGCTGCCGGTGGGATACGCTGAACATAATCCCGTCGAACTGCACGCGCCGCAGGCCTGGTTCGATGCTCCGCTGCACTTTGCGGCCGGGCCAGGCTATGCCAATGACTGGCTGACGAACTGGAGCAGCCGTGATGCGGCGGTCTGGTTTGATCTGGATGTGCAGCAGCCGGGGGAATACGCAATTCAGCTGGCCTATGGATGCTCTCCGGAAGATGCCGGCAGTGAGATTCGTGTGCAGGCGGATAAGCAGCAGCTGTTGTTCACGGTACCGGCGGCGCCTGCGCCTGAAGTGGCGTTACCGCATCGCGATGAAGCGGGACGCGAGCGATACCGTAATCGTCGCTGGGCAACGATCGATGTGGGCACCTTGCGTCTGCAGGCCGGGCCGGTCAGGCTGGAACTGCGACCCACGAAGCTGGCGGGAAATGTTGCGCTGGACCTGAAGCATGTGCGGCTGGAACGGCTTTGAGTTCGGCCTCGATCGAACGATCTGAGTGCTGCTGGACACAGGTGCAGTGCCGTTGGCACTTGCGTGGCACAACCATCGTGTATCGCGTATTCGCTGCTGCATTCGAATTGACATCCGCCGCGATCGGTACCGATACTGCAGGGAGGGACTCTGCCTCAGAAAACGAAGGGCGTGTAGGTG
>JALRDR010000648.1 GCA_023262145.1 Planctomycetaceae bacterium
GTCCCTCTTTTGGCGGGGGCGGATCTGACTTCGGTGGTGGCAGGCCGTCATTTGGCGGCGGTTCTGGCTTTGGCGAAGGACGACCGTCATTCGGTAGCGGTGGGTCTGGCTTTGGCGGAGGGCGACCGTCTTTCGGTGGCGGTGGATCTGGCTTTGGCGGAGGACAGCCTTCGTTCGGTGGAGGACGCCCGTCGTTTGGTGGGGGTGGCATGAGTTTCGGCGGAGGAGGACCGGATTCCGGCGGTGGCAGGCCCTCATTCGGTGGAGATCCACGCAGTTCCGGCGACTCGTCTGACCGCAGCAGTCGCTTCGCCGCCATGATGGATCGCAACGGAGATGGCCGATTTGATCAGGAGGAAATCGACCGCCTGCCGTCATTTGTGCGTGACATGATGCAATCCCGTGGCATTGAACTGCGAGCTGGTATGACTGTGGATCAAATGCGTAATTCGATGAGCGGAGGCGGCAACGATCCAAATCGCCCGGACGACAACCGTGGCCGATCTCAGGGTCCGCAACCGTACAAGATGAAGCCAAAGGCCCCTGTCACGCTGCAATTACCACCAAAATACGCAGAATATGACGCCGACCTTGATGGGCAGGTTGCCATGTACGAATGGATGATGTCACGCCGGGCAGACCTCGATCAGTTCGACCAGATCGATACGGATTTCGACGGCTTGCTCACCCCCGCCGAACTCCTGGCAGCCGATTCGGCGACAACCAACGCAGCGTCGACCTTCCCCGCGCGGCAGCGACTTACAATCGTCGGCGCCCCATCTTCTCGCGGGCAGCCGGGCGAAAACAACTCCGCCTGGGGCGGACGCGGCGGGCAGGATTCCCGAGAGAACTCGGACCCGGCAGAAACAGCCCGCAGCTACTTCTCCCGACTGGATTCTGACGGAGACGGCCGGCTGAGCAGTGCGGAATGGGAACGCAGCCGACGAACTCGAGGAATGTTTGAGGAAGCCGGAATTCGCCTCGAAAACATGTCGGTGGACGAATTTACTCAGAACTATGTCCGCCTTTCCGCTACCGCTGCAGCTTCCTCGGGTGGCGACAACCGCGGTGGTCGTGGCGGACGCTGAGAACGATCTCTGAAACAGGTCCAGTTCCCGACCTGCCGGCCGCCGGGCGGTCTGGAACTCCGACCAATTTGCTGCATCAGGTCACTGTATCCGCATGCAGCGAAACTACAGGCTCGCATCAAGCCGGGCTTCAGAGTATCATTTGCAGCAATGAAGCCATCGCGTTTCCGGCACGGCCTTCCAGGCCCGTCCGTTACCGGATGCGCTTCCCGCGTTCACGGAGATTCGCTGGCGATTCACCAGCGCGTCTCCAGCATTGCTGTGGCACTGCTGCCGCACTGCAAGTTGAACAGCCCGCCTTCACGTTCCCTCCTTGACAGGACCTGACTCATGCGTCTGGTGAATGCGTCTGTAACCACACTTCTTGTCTGCCTGTTGTCTGCAACGGCCGTGCTGGCGCAGCAGGAATCTGCCTCCGCTCCCCGCCCTGAGCGAACATACCAGTCCCTTGAAGTGTATCCGCCCGAACTGCACCTGCAGACTGAATTCGGACACCGCCGTCTGCTTGTGACCGGCGTCACCGCAGACGGGCTCAGGGTTGACCTGACTTCACAGGCCACATTCAGCTCAGACTCACCTCATTTTGCCATTGATAACGACCAGTATGTAAATCCCGTTTCCGACGGTGAAGGGCAATTGCAGGTGACAGTCGGAGAACTCAGCAGCCCAGTCAGGGTCCTCGTCTCCGGTGTCGTCCCGACTCAGGTAGACTTCATTCGTGACATCAACCCGCTGCTCACAAAGGCCTCCTGCAATCAGGGCACCTGCCATGGTTCGGCGAACGGAAAGAACGGCTTCAAGCTCTCACTTCGTGGTTACGACGCACTCTACGATTACCGTGCTCTGGTCGACGATATCTCCGGTCGCCGATTCAACCGCTCGCAGCCCGAACAAAGCCTGATGCTCCTGAAACCAACCCAGGCTGTGCCTCACGAAGGGGGCTTTCTGTTTGATGAACAGTCGCGCACGTATCGAATGCTGCAGAGATGGATTGCCGAAGGCTGTCAGTTCAGCCCCGACAGTGCTCGGGTCACTTCGATTGAGATCTTTCCACCGACACCACAACTGCAACTGCGTCATGATCAGCAGCAGTTGATCGTGCTTGCTCACTATTCCGACGGGACAAGTCGTGATGTCACCCGGGACTCCGCATTCGAATCAAGTGACTTTGAAGTCGCTACCGTGTCAGCATCCGGACTCATCAAGGCCGTTCAGCGTGGTGAAGCAGCTGCACTGGTGCGTTACGAAGGAAACTACGCAGCAGCACCAATCTCAATCCTTGGCGATCGCACGGGCTTTGAATGGGCAGTCGCTGCAGAACACAACTACATCGACGTACATATCAACAGCAAGCTGGAACGCATGAAGATTCTGCCGTCTGCAGAAGCTGGCGACGAAGAATTCCTGCGCCGGGTCAGTCTGGATATTGCCGGGATCCCCCCAACCCTGCAGGAAATCGAAGCCTTCGTGTCCGCGCCTGGTGACACCCGCACTAAACGTGCTCAGCTTGTCGAAGAACTGCTGGCTGGTCCGGGATATGTCGACTTCTGGACCCTCAAGTGGAGCGATCTGCTGCTCAACCATCGCGCAGCTGTCACAGAGCGCGGTGTCTGGGCATTCCGAAACTGGATCCGCAGCTCCATCGCTGAAAACAAACCATACAACGAATTTGCTTTCCAGCTGATGACAGCCAATGGCAGAACATTTCAGAATCCGGCCGCGAATTACTTCCGCATCGCTCGCGAACCCAAGCTGGTGATGGAGAACATGACGCAGGTCTTTCTTGGAACTCGGTTTAATTGTAATCAGTGTCATGACCACCCATTTGAACGCTGGACACAGCGACAGTACTACGAACTGGCAGCGTTCTTTGCTCAGGTGGGACGCAGAGCTCTGCCCGACGGCGAAGAGTACATCTTCACGTCGTCACCGGTTCAGGTGGTGAACCCCACCACCAATCAGCCGGCAGCGCCTCAGTTTCCCTTCACACACGCCGGAGAAATTGACAACGCTGCATCTCGCCGACAGCAACTTGCACAGTGGCTGACCGCCGAAGAAAATCCGTACTTCGCGCGAAGTATCGTTAATCGTTACTGGAGCTACTTCTTCGGACGCGGGATTATCGATCCGGTCGACGACATTCGTGCTTCAAACCCCCCGTCGAACCCTGAATTGCTGGATGCTCTCACTGCGGATTTCGTGGAACATGGCTACGATCTGAGACACCTGATTCGGCAGATCTGCAATTCCGCTGCGTACAACCGCACCGTGCAGGCGAATGAATGGAACGAAGACGATCGCCTGAATTACTCACATGCTGTTCCGCGACGACTCTCTGCAGAACAACTTTATGACTCCATCATTCTGGCCACCGGCGCACCTCGCGACCTCCCGGGCGTCCCGGCTGGATTTCGAGCAGCACAACTGCCCGACCCGAACGTGAACATTGCATTTCTGGATATGTTCGGAAGGGCTCCCAGAGAATCACCCTGTGAGTGTGAACGCACCAGCGATGTCAGCCTCGGCCAGACACTCAACATGGTCAATGGCGACCTCATCAGCAATGCCATCACTCACCCACAGGGACTCATCGCCAGAGAACTTGCGGCCGGAAAGACAACGGAGGAACTGATTCGCGTTGTGTATCTGTCAGCCCTGCAGAGGTCGGTGAATCCCGAAGAATTATCCCGAGCAATTGCTTACTTCGCTGAGGCGAGCGAACCGAAGGAAGCCGCAGAGGACCTCATGTGGGCATTGATCAACAGCCCGGAATTTCTGTTCAATCGCTGACTTTCGCGACACGCAGATTTCCGGTGGCAGTGCACTCAGTGACGTGTCTGCAAATCCCTCGACGGCATCAATCAGTGCCACAGACAGACGCACTGATTTGGTGCAGGGGATTTCCAGCGTCCCAGCGCACAGAACAGCGGAGATTTCTGCAGTACATTCAGGTCCTTACACGCAGTGCAGAAATCTGACACGGTGCCGGCTCTTCAGTTGTCAGCTCTCTGTATCGCTGCCAGCAGGCCATCCAGCGTGTGTACTTCCGCAGCAAGATGAACCGGCAGGCCGCACTCGATCGCGGCAGCAGCAGTCACTGGGCTGATACATGCCACTCGACTGCGCAGACTCTCAGGATCACCTCCTGTTTCGACGAGGGCTTCCGCAAATCTGCGTGCAATGGAAGGGCTTGTCAGACAGATCCAGTCGATTTCCTGGCGTTCCAGTTCCACGGCACTGAACCCCTCCGGAATCTCCGCATCGCAGTTCCTGTAAACCACGACAGATTCAACCTGCATGCCTGCATTCTGCAGGATCTCCGGGATCACTTCTCTGCCGCGGTCGGCTCGAAACCAGGCCACCGGACCAGCGCCGCCAAGCCGGGCCAGTTCCTGCGCAAGCGCTTCCCCGCGATATGTCTGTGGAATGAGATCCGCCTGCAGACTGTATTCACGAAGCGCCGCGGCAGTTGCAGGCCCGATGCAGGCAAGCTTCGCCCCGGCAACGCCCCGCGCATCAAGGCCACAGGCAAACAGCTCGCGAAAAAATGCGTGCACTCCATTCACACTGGTCCAGAGCAGCCATGAAAACTCATGCAATCGTTGGAGCACTTCATGCACTCGCTGAATCTGGTCCGCTGCAATCGGCTGGATTGAAATCAGCGGAAAGATTACGGGGCGTCCCCCGGCTCGGGAGATTCTGACAGCTGTCTCCGTGCACTGCTCGACCGGACGCATGATCATGATGGTACGGCCAAACAGCGGCAGGTTCTCAAACCACGACCTCTGACTTCGCTGCTCAACAGATGCACCAACAACAATCAGCGATGGTGGCCGCATCTTCTCTGCAACAGCGGCAGCTGCAATTGAACTCAGCTGCCCGACCAGGACCCGTTGGGAAGGCAGCGTAGCTTCTGAAATCACAGCAGTCGGCGTGTCACCTGACATGCCGTGTTCCATAAGCCGTGCGCTCAGCTCATGGATCCGGTTCAGCCCCATATAAAACACAAGTGTACCGGGGAACTTTGCAAGGCGTTCGAAATCAAGCCTCGGTGATCTGTCTTCAGCTTCCTGACCTGTCACCAGAGCTACAGCAGATGCCTGATCCCGGTGAGTAAACGAAAATCCAGCATACTCCGCCGCTGCTGTTGCTGCAGTAATCCCCGGCACAATTTCAAACTCAATTCCGGCGTCCTGCAACGCCGCAGATTCTTCACTGCCCCGTCCGAAAATGCAGGGATCTCCACCCTTGAGTCGTACGACCTGCAGACCTGAGCGCGCCGCAGCGATCAGACGCTCGTTGATCTCATCCTGCGGAACGATCCGGAAGGATCCTCGACGAGCTCTGGCTGTGCGCTCACAGATCCCTTTTGTCAGACGCAGCAGAAGCGGATTCACCAGCCCGTCGTAAAGAACCAGATCAGCCTCGGCAAGCACTTCAGCGCCACGCAATGTCAGCAGACCGGGATCCCCCGGACCCGCCCCGACAAGCCACACTTTTCCTGCCTGTTGCACTTCTGATGATGTCATTCCGGACCGATTCCTGGCAGCAGATCTTTCAGGTGAAAATGAAAACGTCCCAGTTTCCCGCCGTAATTGCCAGCTGAAACGAGCAGACAATCGGGAACAGTTACAGCAGCCTGCAACGCAGTTTTCATGGCTGCTGTAACCGCCTGCTCACTGAGCCCATCAAAGACCAGCTCATAGGTTGCCTGACAATCAGCCGGCAGTTCACTGTCCACAAGACCACGCAGCCCAGGACACCACGCCTGATTCGTGCTGGCACGAAGTGCGGGATACCTCGACCCGACCTTACTTCCCGATCTCACAATCCCGCCGGGAAATGGCAGGATCACATCCGGGAACTCTGCCACAGCTTCAGCAGCCCGTTCTGCCGCCAGCAGGGCTGCTGCGGAGGTTCTGCCGCAGATGAGCAGATTTCCGCCGGCGATGCCCTTTGCAGTCCCGAATTTGTCCTCACATACGAATTCACCATCCATCACGGGTATCCGCCAGAAACGACGTTTTCCCAGCTTCTTCGACTGCTGGTAACCATCGCCGAAATACCGCAGCGATCCGCCAACTGTAATCTGCCCATCCGCGGTGACAGGTAGACCATTGAAACAGGCTGTGCTGGGGCATGTCAGTATGCACTGTCCTGTCCGTTTCTGCACAGCCGTCTCCAGCGCTGCTCGATCAAAAGCAAATGCCAGAATGGAAATTCCCGGACGTCCATCCGGAGTCTCCGAGGCCGCCAGCGTCCGTTCCACGGCTGCTTCAACATCACAGGCAATCACACTTGTTGCGTTTCCACAGAACACCTGAGCCGCGATGACCGCCCAGCGCTGGCTCACAGCCGTGACAATCAGCCGAGTGGCCGTTGCCGGGAACGCTTCTGCAAACGTGTCCGCAATGCGCACATTGTCAAGAAACAGATCCTGTTGCGAACCAGCGTTCATATTCTCGACCACGCAATGACCACTCGAATCAGACCGAACAGTCGTGGAATCCACAACTGTTCAGACACAGCAGAGCCGCATCCTAACGGCCCTCCGCCCTGCACAAAACACCCAGACAACACGAATCGTGGAGCAATCCGGCGGATCCTGTTCAAGGTAATCCATGCCATTCTGTTCCCTCTTTCTCACCTCTCTGCCGTGAATGCCCCCGGAAGCTGTATTCCGATCAATCTCCGGATAAACTCCTCACATGGCGGACGATGCGTTGCGAATTCTTCTACTGGATGGCGAGCTGACCTTTCGAGGATCATCTCTGCTGGCGCTCAGAATTGCGCGCGGACTGGAAAAACGAGAACTGGAAACGGCATTGGTCTGCACCGGCAGCCGGGACATTGAACCCGGTCTGCTGGAAGGGATAAGACTGCATAAGATCCCCGGCTATCCGCTGCCGCTCTGGGGTCGCATCGTTCTGCAGTCCATGCGGCATCGCCTTGCAGAACAGCCCCCGGATCTGATTCATCTGTTTGACAGTCGCTATCTGAATCAGGGGATCCGTCTGGCCTCCTCACTGAACTGCCCGCTGCTCCTGACAGTTGGAAGTCATGAAGATGCTGTGCTCGTCCGTTACCGCCGCAGCGTGCCGGTGTTCAGGGCGATTCTCTCCGTCAGTGAAAGCGTGCGGCAGAGCATCCCGTCCTCGCCGCTCACCGACCATGTCATGCACCAGGTGATTCTTCCCGGCGTACAAATTCCTGAAACGCCGATCGATGCAATTCTTGACGACGAACGCCCGCCGGTTGTTGGCATGGCGGGCCCGCTTGAAGTGAGCAAGGGTGCCGCATTTTTTCTGCGTGCCTGCCATAAGGTCATTCGCCAGGGCCATCAGATCCGCATCGTAATCGCTGGAAGTGGTCCCGAAGAACATAACCTCAGAAGGCTTGCAGCCGGCCTGGGGATTTCCTCAGAACTGACGTTCGTCGACGGTGGCGTATCGATGAAAGGATTTCTGGAAGCAATTGACATCTTCTGTATGCCTTCGCTCCAGCAGGGAATCGGGGTTGTCATGCTGGAGGCAATGGCGCTGGCAAGACCTGTCATCGCATCCGGAGTCGGCGGGCTGTTGAGTGTAATCCAGGACAACATCGATGGAATGATCGTGCCCCCCTCAGACAGTCGCGCCCTTGCTGACCGTATCACCGGAATGCTCAACGACCGCGAAGGTACGCGCAAAATTGCGCTCTCGGGCCAGCAGCTCGTGGCCAGTCGCTTCAGTGAATCCCGCATGCTTGACGAACTGATCCACGTGTATCATTCCGTTCTGGAAACCAGCCGACAGACCGGTGGCAGTGCTGATGAAAAGTCCGGTGACCTCGTCAGCAGGCAAAATTCTCAATGAGCTGGAGACTGATCCTCTCGGGTACTTCTTCAGTCTGGTGGACCCTGTTCGCCTGTCTGGCTGCAGGTGCAGTCATCCGAACCTCTGTTCGCCTGCTCAGACGCGAACGCCAGCTTGTCAGTCCGCGCGTCTACCGCACCTTGCTTGTAATCCGCTGCCTGCTGCTGGGACTGCTCCTGCTTCTGATGCTCAGGCCCGTACTGACCAATCGACCACGCACCACTGACAATGGCAGGCTCGTCTTCCTCACAGATGCATCAATGAGCATGCAGACCGCTGACAGGCATGCATCAGCGGTCGAACGAATTCGCTGGGCCCAGTCCCTGGGTATGCTCGGAGATGCAGCTTCCGCGGCCATCGAGGAAGAGCTGTCAGCCATTTCGCAATCAACACAGGCAGACAGCACCAGAACTTCCAGCCCGCAGATCGATGCGCTGGTTGATGCAGCCGCCAGTGCAGTCGCCGACATGTCACGATCCGAAATCGCACAGCAACTGCTGTTTTCCCCAAACAGCGCACTGATCAGTCGCGCTGAACAAACCTGGATCACGGATCTGCGACTGTTTGCTGAACGGCAGAAGGCTGTTACAACAGCGGAAATGCAGACGTCAACCGGACTTGATCGTCCGGATCTGAATCCGGCGCGCACCGATCTGCTCGATTCTCTCCGACAGATCGCAGCAGAACCGGACGCAGATCGAATCCGCGCTGTGATCCTGCTTTCTGACGGACAACAGACGGAGTCCGGTGATCCCGACACTGAAGCAGCCCGACTTTCCGTTCTTGGAATCCCCGTCTATGCCATCCCCATCGGTTCAGCACGCCCTCCCACGGATCTGTCAGTTCTTGCCATCAATGCTCCGGAGTCGGTGTTTCTGAACGATACAGCCGCAGTCACAGCAGTCATTGGCACCGCAGGATTTCAGGGACAGAAAATCAGCGTAGAACTACTGCAGGATGGCGCGGTTATCGAAGAGCAGAAGATCGTCCCCACAACAACAACGACCGAACTGTCATTCACCATTCCTGCTGACACTGCAGGAAACCATGAATACTCGGTCCGGGTCACCGGACAACAGCAGGAAATCCGTACTGACAACAATCTGCGTTCCTTTACCATGCAGGTTGTCGACAGCAGTGCTCGAGTAATGATTGTGGAAGGTGATGCACGCTGGGAATTTCGTTACCTCAGAAACCTCTTTGAACGTGATGAACAGGTCCAGTCCACAAGTATCCTGCTGCATCAGCCGTGGCTGAAGATTCTGAATGAACCCGGGTTTGCCACGAACCTGCCACCCGCGGAATTATTCCGTGAGGAACTCGCCCGGACCGACATTCTTTTTCTCGGCGATATCGCTCAGGATGAAGTGGAAGACTCTGCGCTCTCCATGATTGAAGATGCCGTGTCCAATGACGGCCTCACTGTCATCCTGACGCCAGGGCAGGACTCACTACCATGGCAGTGGACAAACAACGACCTGCAGGCACTGCTGCCTGTCCATTCCCCGCGCAGACTTCTCGCGGAGCAGTTTCTGCGAAGTCAGACGGAGCAGAACCCGACAGAATTCCAGATGCTCGTCTCCCCGGCATTATCTGATTTGCCAATGCTGCAGGATTTCTCCGGAACGCTGCAGTTCGGTCAGCGGGAACCACTTGACGGCCCCCAGTGGATCGCAACCGGCACACCGAAATCAGGTTCCGTGACGTGGATGTCTGCATCGATTCGCGGGCAACTCAATGAACAGTACCCGCTGATCGTTCATCAGGATTACGGATTCGGACAGATCATCTGGATGGGAATGGACAGCACCTGGCGCTGGCGAAAACGTGCTGGCGACAGCATGCACTACCAGTTCTGGGGAAAACTTGTACGCTGGGCGGCCAGAAACAGAACGGCCGCCGGAAACGCCGACGTGCGTCTTTCACTCTCACGCTCTGTCGTTGCCAGCGGGGATTCTGTAACAGCTACTGTCCGCTGGAATCGACGACTGCTCAGTCGGCTTTCCCGCACCAGCGTGGAACTGCTCCTCGTTCCTCAGCAGCCTGACGGCGCAAAGCAGCCCGAGCACGGTACGCGTTCTGTTCGACTCCAGCCGGACAGTGAGCATCCGGAAAAGTTCACGGCGGAGATCACTGCCGGCACTGAAGGCACATGGAATGTCGTGCTGCAGACAGAAGCTGCGCCCGTACAGGTCCCGCAAACTCAGACAGAACTGATCATTCGCGACGAACCGTCCGCCGAACTTGCCCGCATCTCCTGCGATCGCGATTTCCTGAAGGAACTTTCCGTCTCCTCCGGCGGACAGCTGGTGGAAATGTGGCAAGCAGCAGACCTGCTCAACTCACTGCAGCCGGATACCATTGAAGCTGCACAACTGACCGAATGGACTCTCTGGGATCACTGGGGAATGCTGGTCGTGTTCATGGTCCTGCTGACTGCCGAATGGGTGATCCGCCGAACTTCAGGGCTTCCCTGATCAGTCCTGCGAAGTAGCCGGTAAGACAACAGTGGACCGTCGCTTTCCTCGACGCCGCTCCATCACACAACCAATGCTCAGCAGCACAAGCATGACTCCCGAAATCTGCCAGCCCAGCAGAAAGGATCGCGGTCGGTACTCCCAGCGCACCGTCTGGCGGCCTGCCTGCAGTTGAACTTCACGCAGCGGCAGAATACTGTCGGCCGCCTGAGCGGAGTCCATCGGAGGGGATTCCCCGGGCTGTTGGTCTGAGCCTGAACTGATCTGCCAGCCCGGATAGTCCAGCTCCGCCCAGATCAACCGAGCAGGCTCGCGGAGTTCGATGTCAGCCTGCAGCAGATCCGGTTGTCGCTGATACGTCAACGAGACGATCGCCTCGGATGGTTCCACACGAATCCGCGCCTGCGGGTTGCGAAGCCGATAAAGCCAGCATGGACGATCCCCGCGTCCCCAGACACGATTCAGAAAGGAATCCGGTGATGCATGCAGCAGTTCAATCTCGGGGGCTGGATCCTGCAGCACGTCCTCAGTAAGAATGTGAGTCACCGACAACTGCAGCAGCTTCTGCATCTGCTCTGGTGACGGAAAAGTTTCCGCAGCACCTGCAACAGCACCCTGGAGTGCGAACTCCTCAGAGTAGTACGCAGCCGGCCCGATCCCAAGATACTGCGGCACGCAGCTGACGCCAAACAGGTTTCCGATATTCGGTCCCGGTGCAAACAGCCGAACTTCACTCTGCTCATTTTCTGCTGCCAGCACCTCAGCGAGCCAGCTGTCCTCAAGCCC
>JALRDR010000691.1 GCA_023262145.1 Planctomycetaceae bacterium
CGGGCAGGATGTTCGAGCAATCATGATGTACAGCCCGACGACAGATGTTCGCGGGATTCGTGCGACCACGATTCTGCGGACCCTGAAAACGCTGCCGATTCCTGTTTACACGGTCGTGGGTGCTGAGAACAAGGCTGACGCTGTTGAGGCAGACAAGGTCTTCAAGGCCGTTGAGCTCAAGGGCGAGCAGTTTGAGGACAGCCGCAAGATTGTGGAGGCCCCGCTGAAGGCGCACGCGGAAGAATTCCTGCAGGGGCGTCTGGCCACAGCGTCTCAAAAGGACATCAAGGAGTTTCTGACGAAGTACGTAGTCGGCCTTGAGTTTCCATGGGCTGATCGGACGGATCGTCGTACTCGCTGATGTTGTTTGTTTTCAGGTGGCCGTCGCTGTTCCTGGTGAACCACGGCGGCGTCTTCGTTCTACATTTCTTCGGTCAGGTACCGTCATGACATCGCCTCGCAATTCGCTCAATCGACGTGGTTTTATTCGAGCCACATCGGCGGCCGGACTGGCTGCCGGGCTTACGCGGCTGCCGGTGTTTGCCGCGTCCGCTGCTGCTGATATTCCGATCGTGGATACTCATCAGCATCTTTGGAATCTGTCGACGCAGAATCTGCCCTGGCTGGCAGGTGCGCCGGACGTGCTGAAACATTCCTACGGCCTCCCCGAGTATGCTCAGGCGACCGCCGGGCTGAATGTGATTCAGGCGGTGTACATGGAAGTGGATGTGGCCCCGGAGGAGCAGGTTCAGGAAGCAGAAACGCTGCTGAAGATCTGTCGTTCCGGTTCAGCGCCGACGAAGGCCGCAGTGATTTCCGGGCGTCCGGGCAGTGAGGGATTCGCGGATTACATCCGTCCGCTCAGCAAAAACAAGGAAATTCGTGGCGTGCGGCAAGTGCTGCATCCGCCAGAAACTCAGCGGGGCACATGTCTGCAGCCGCAGTTCATGAAATCCCTGAATCTGCTGGGTGAACTGGGGCTGAGTTTTGATCTGTGCATGCGGCCGACGGAACTGGAAGACGGAGTGATCGCTGCTCGCCGCTGCCCGGGGACACGCTTCATTGTAGACCACTGCGGCAATGCCGATCCGGCTGCGTTTCTGCCGGCAGGTGCGGCGCGTGATGCTGCCGGCCATGATGCAGAGTCATGGAAGGGAAAGATCCTGCGACTGGCAGAGTGTCAGAATGTGATCTGCAAGATCTCCGGCATCATTGCTCGAGCACCCAAGGATGTGCCACTCGTCGATGCACTCGCGCCGGTGATCAATCACTGCCTCGACGCCTTCGGTCCGGATCGAGTGATCTTTGGTGGCGACTGGCCAGTGTGTCTGCTCGGTGGTTCTTATGCGGACTGGGTAACCACGCTCCGAACTGTTGTTGCCGAACGTTCCGAGGCGGACCAGAAGAAGCTCTTCCACCAGAACGCGCAGAAGTTCTACGGACTGGCTGAGGTGTAGTGCACCCGCAGGGCAGGCGTCCCGCCTTGCACCCGCTGGGCAGGCGTCCCGCCTGCACCCGCTGGGCAACCGTCCCGGTTGCATCCGGTGGCGGCTCC
>JALRDR010000717.1 GCA_023262145.1 Planctomycetaceae bacterium
GTCACGATTCGCAGGATCGCGACTAGAGGCGCGTTCGACTCCCTAACGATTGCCAGACTCAAGCTGGCGGTTACCCGACTCCAGCTGGCGATTGCCAGACTCCAGCTGGCGGTTACCCGACTCCAGCTGGCGATTGCCAGACTCCAGCTGGCGGTTACCCGACTCCAGCTGGCGGTTACCTGACTCCAGCTGCGATGCAGTAGATGCAGGCTGGCCCACTACCAGCGTATCTGCGCAATCAACTGATGATTCTTCTTCAGCCTGATTTTCATTAATTGTTATTGTCAACGTATGGTGATAGCCATGGGCAAGCACAAGCCTTGCTATTGCTGGTATGGAATGCGAACCAACCGGAGAGTCCTGAGTTGACGCTGCTTCGCCAGCACACGTGACTTCGCAAATGATAGGCGATTGTAAGAGTTGAATGGGTATGGTGGTCCTGTCACCTGTTATCTCAATTGGCGTTCCATCAATTGTTATCCGCGGAAATGTACACACTGCCGGTGCATGCTGTTGCCCATCGCATTTTCGATCAATCTGAACCGTCAATAACGCTTGCAGTGCATCGGAATGAAGCATTGCATAGGGCACTGCTGGATGAATCGTAAAGCCTGCGGTGCGAACGTGCTCAATGGCCACGGAGGAGGTTGACAGTATGGTCATCGTTGTAACCATGACGGACCAGCTCACACATTTTGCTGACATCGACGCTCACCTCCAAAACTGTGCTATTTTCCTGCTGGAACATATCACAAGATGGAAATAACGCCGCGACAGCCGCCGGATTCTGGCCAACAAACCAGGACGCCGCACCGGGTCTGTCGAAGACGCAGGAAATCCCGCCCTACCAACCGGAACGATCGCTATATTTTCTCGACTGCACCCGACTGCGGGGCATCGGTGACGCCAGCGCAGTAAATACGCGCCAGCGCATCCGGCCGTATGAATATCGCGCCAGTGTATGCGCTCACGCACCAATTTCAGGTACTGCCCCTGGTGACTGGAGGCGAAATAGCCACCGGGAACCTGCTCGCGACCTGACAGTGCTCCCCAATGGGCCTGAAAGTGTGTGCGATACATCTCTGCCAGAGGTTGCAGAAGCTGTGACAACTGCGCTGTCCCCACACCGGACGTGCCGCAACTGCACAGTTTCGCAATGAAGTCCTTGGAGACCAGCAACCGGCCCGATGCTGATCGTCCACAGCCCTGGGGCCGGCCGGACATATACAGAGACGCAGCACAAATCATGGCTGCGATCATCTTGCCACGCCACATCAGCCCGTGCTTCGTTGAATGATCCCGGCTGCGTTTCAGTCCAGCACTCGCGCCACCACACCAATGTGCTGACCGCGTGGAACCGGGGCCACCCATGCCTGCGCCAGCAGCACTCCGTCCAGTGCCGCGACACATGGCCACGGTTCGGCGTCCGGATAATCAAAGTCGTGCAGCAGCCCGAATGTCTGCCCCTGCCGAACTTCTGTGCCACACTCCACCAGCGGTTCGTAGTGACCGGCAAACGGTGCCACGGTGAAACAGTCACGACTGACCATCTCCAGCTTCCGCTGCGTTCCGGCTGCATGATGCGCAATCGGTTCGATCGTACCGTGGAGCAGATCGTTGTTGATCAGTGCGGCCATCACGCCCTGACGCCCGTAGCGAACGCCTTCCGGATTGACTGAACGGCCCCAGCCAAGTTCTGTGCCCACAGTGATCTTGCCCAGGCGTTCCGCTTCGCTGGGTAACAAACCAGGCGTCTGATTCTGATACACCATCAGCGATGGAGTACCGTACCACCGCGCTGTCTGCTCAATCTTTGCGGCCAGCTCCGGGTCGTCCACGTGATGAAAGTTGGAGCAGATGGAGAATCGCGCCACATCGCCACCGGAATGCAGGTCCAGCACAATGTGCACCCGCGGCCAGATGTATTGGCGTACAAAAGCGGCGATGCGATGAGTAATCCCGGACAATGCCGGAGATACGCCGGCACCGTCCACAAAGGCCCGATTCAGGTTCACTCCGTCTTCCTGCTTACTTTCTCTTGTTCCTGAAAGAAATGCAGCCGGATTCAGCACCGGAATCAGAATGATTCTCCCTCGTACCGCATCCAGAGAAATCTCTCGCAACAGATGCTTCAGAACCACCGGGCCTTCATACTCATTGCCGTGGTTGGAACCAAAAGCCACCAGCCCCTGCCCATCCTGTGCTTCCGGCCCGACGAACACCGTCAGTGGAATCAGATGATCGCCCCAGATACTGTCGTGTTCCAGTGCCAGCCAGTAATCACGGCGACCGGGAGAATCCAGATCCAGCCCTTCGGGACGCACTGTCACTCTTGTCATCACGGACTACCTCTCTGAATACATTCAGCTGCACGCAGGCCATCAACGCA
>JALRDR010000764.1 GCA_023262145.1 Planctomycetaceae bacterium
CTGCGGGAGCAGGCGAAGCCGGAAGCCGACGAACTCGAAGCCGTCGGAAGTGCACCTCAGATCCTTCGCTTTGCAGTGCAATATGTCCGGACGCAGGTCGAACGCCGGTGACCTCACCCACGCGCATCCCGTTCACCTCCACACTGATTCGACCGTCCTGACAGACAACTTTGCAGTCGTTCCACTGATTGATGGGGCGGGCCAGTTCGGCAGGAGCATCCACGGTGTTGTCAGTTTTTGCGTCACCGCTGGGGAAAACACTGCCTACTTTGGGCTGATGCAACTGAATTTGCACCGATGTTGGCCAGATGCGTTGTTCGTTTCGAGTAAACAACAAAACACCACTATTGCCGTCATTGTCTTCCGGGTACTTCCACTGCAATTCCAGTTCGAAGTTGTCATATGTCTCAGCAGTGTAGAGAAATCCCTTGATCTTCCCGGTACAGACCAGCTGAGCGGCTGCGTTTGCATCAACCTGAACCAGACTCCAGACCGGTACTTCACCCGACAGCGAATCTTCCGGGTACGCCTTCCAGAGTTTCTGCAGGGGCGCACCAAGCAGGTTTACGAAGGGAATCTCTTCTGCTTTTGGCTTTGCCGGGGGCACTTCGTCAGACACCACCACTGGTCGCTGCTCAGGTTTTGCAGCGTCGTCCTGACAATGACCGGCGACTGGATGCAGCAACAACAGACAACTGACTGCGCAGAAAAAGCAGAGGCGACCACGCACCCGCAATCGGGTCGAGGAAGTCAGACCTGCCAAAGCCTGAATATGTCGTTTGATCACGGAATCTCGATTCCTGTTGAATCGTTACACGTACTCCAGTTCACATTGTCAACGAGTTCGAATCCGGAACGCAAGTGGTCAGCCTTAGTTTGCCGTTCTTCCAGGGATTTTTCAGTATCGCCAGGTTTCTGTAGCGCCAACGCTCTGTCACGCGGAGCGCGCCCACCCAGCCGAAAACTGCCCGCTACAGCTGGGAGTGAGAAGTACAAAGTCGCCTTGCTGAACCGCAGTAGCAATATTGGCTGCAGTCCTACCGCAAGTTCGTCACCTCCCCAAACTCAACGACACGCTGGACCAAAGTGAACGCCGTTACCTTGCTGCTGCTCCCACTGAGCTGCCGTTATCACAGAGCTGAAACCGCCGCCAATTTAATGACTGAAACACAGCGCAAAGGCCCGCTTTACAAAACGTTCATGCCGCTTGACATCCAGCAACGGCAGACCGAGCGACAAGTCGGCCCAGTCCCCTCACAGGCCGCCAGTCAGCAGCCGTAACACTATTGAAATCTGGAATTTAGAACACAGCATGCGACACCAACCAAAGAACCGCAGCGCTGCGAACGCATTCCGGTCTGCAATTCGCATAATCGGTACAACCAGTACTTCTGCACTAATCCAAACAACTGTACTTCTGCCCCATACGGGCTAAAGGCAACTCCGTCGCTGCAGAATGGCTGTTTGCAGCAGCAGTTTGCAGCAATCGGATATGGTGCGGTCTCTCTCTCTCCTGTGTTATTCGACGAAAGAACTACCTATGAAGAAATTCTGGAATGATGATGACGGTGTTGTGATTTCCGCTGAAATCGTGCTCATCTGCACAATTCTGGTCCTTGGCCTGATTGTCGGGATGACCCAATTTCAGACATCCATCATCGCCGAATTGCAGGACCTCGCCTGTGCCTTTGGAAACTTTGATCAGTCCTACCAGACTTCGGGATTGATCAGCTTTAGCCTTAAAGGAATCTCCAACGCATACAGCTCAAAAGCGCGAACATACGGTGCGGTCTATTTCGACCGTCCTGATGCGTGTGACTGCAACTCCGCGTTCCTCGTCTGCAATGATCAAGGTGAGCAGAACGTTGGGACCACCTGCAACAATGCCTCTCCGACGACAGGCTATACTCCTGGCTTTGGTGGCGGATTCCGCTGAATTGTCTCTGCCCAAGCTGAATTGTCTCTGCCCAACAGGCTGCATTCAGGCCGCAAATGGAACCGGTTCTTCCTCAACAGGGGTACACCGGTTCTTTTTTTTCTGCGAGCAACTCGGCGGTCATCCGCATCAGAATTGATCACCCTGACGATTCTTTGTCTGCCTGCGTTCCCCATGGAAGCTCTGCACGGCAGTCGCCCTCGCAGGCTGACAAGGAGCACCTTGCAAAGCCGGATGCCGATGATTCGGATGACCTCCATGCTACCCCACTCCGTTTGGAAAACACCTGCAGGCACGGCACACGCAGAATGGGCTCTTGTTTCCGCGACGATCCCGAACTCTTAAGCAAGCACTCACACCCCCTCTGCCACCCTCGATTCCGAATACAGCCCCCCCAATTCACAATACGATGAAGAACGTTTTCTTTTTCATCGGACGACTTGCAGGACTGGGCAACTACTCCACAAAGTCCGCCCAATTGCTGCCTCTCAGAATCCAATTGAGCCAATAGCCTCCGTTCATCCGGGCAATTTGCGTGAACTTGTGAGGCAGAAGGCCAGTTCGCTGATCATTGGGCAGGACGTTTCCACCGTTCATCAGGCAAGGATCGCAGAAAACATCCCTGCCGCAGCGTTTCCTGTTCTCCTGAACGGCCCGCTGACCTTACTGAATCAAGCGGGAATCTGGCCACAAACGCTCGCTGAATGCGTCCTCTGTTGCCAGAAGACTAATTCTCCGAACCAGACTGATCTATCGCGAACGATTATTCCGCAAAGAAACGCGAACTCAACCATCCAGCATCCGCATCGTAAGACTCATTTTCTCAGCGGAAACAACCCCGAATCAGGGTTTCACCGCATCCTGATGGCAGCGACAACCTGCCATACGCTTTACCGTCGTGCTCGTGCAAGCCTGTAGAGCCGGCTCTTTGGCAGCTCGCTGACAATGCAAAATTGTTGACTTGCGGAAACATCAAAAAGGGCATTCCAAATCGTCGCCGGACAGAATCATCGCCGCACAGACAGGTAAACAGACAGCCGCCCCGGGGATGGAACGGATCACCGCCGCTCCCTGAGTCGTACTAAGCACAGAGCGAATTACAGCGGCACCGCAGGCCCAATCCAAGGCACTTTTCTCGGACAGCACTGCAGGTCTCTGCGGCAGCCAGAAACAAACGCCACCAACACCAGCTTGTCGCTGCAGTCGCTGCAGCATTGCAGCATGGCAATGCAACTCATCGAACCCAGCCAAACTGCAATACCTGCATTTCCGATTGGGGGGCGATTGAGGAAGC
>JALRDR010000852.1 GCA_023262145.1 Planctomycetaceae bacterium
GTGATATGGCCGAGGATGGCGAGGTGCACGTTGGTCGCCCGCTTCGCCACCCGAGTCATGACGCCGAACGAGGTGCTGTCCCACGCCTGACATACTGCAATGTCGCAGGTCGGCCTTTCAGGGCAGTTTCCAGAGCCTGCAGGCGAGCCAGGCCGCGTGGGTATTCTCCGGTCTGAGTCGCGTTTGCAAGACTGTCAGTGTATTGCTGCAGCCACTGTGTCTGCTCTTCTGCTGTTCGTGCCTGCTGTATCAGCTTTTCGGTGATATCGGCTCGCTTGACGTAATAATCCATGATCTGCTGCCGAGCAGGATTTCCCCCCTGAGGGGCATTCTGGTCCAGCTGCTGAAGTTCCGTCAGAAGCTGCAGCATTGCTTCAGACATTTCCAGTGCTGTGGGGGCGGTGGCGGACGTTCCCATGGATCGCATCAGAATGCCACCCATCGCCACGATCGCTTCATTACTGGCGTCAAAAGGAGCAGGTACGTTGATGAGCTTCCAGACCTTACCCACCTGGACCATTTCCCCGATGGAGATCGCGTCAATCTTCTTCTGCGCACCGTTTTCCACGTAAGCAATCGCGTTCTGGTAGACGGTGAGGTCATCACCGGTGTTGATTTGCTCTGCCGGAATCAATCCGGGTGTGGGTGTATCAAATCGGAACCATTTCGACTGCGTATTCAGCAGCGCTGGCTGACTGACCGCCGCGCGAGCCTTCCCGGGCAGATCGCTGACGGATTTTCGAAGTTCCACAGCCAGCTCATCCGGAATACCAAGCTGCTGAATGTCCTCATCATTCAACAGGACAGATTGCAGTGTGGGCAGGTCTCCGGCGATCAGTGCTTCGACGGCAAGCTGAGCTGCTTCCGGGGCAGAGAGAACTTTCCACGCGTCAATCTGGCCGTCTTCATTGTTGTCGATTCCCCAGCGCGTGCCTCCCCAGTTCAGCCAGCGAAATTCATCGGGGCGGGTGCGCGTACGAGTTCGATAGTCTCCATTCGTATCACGCTCGCGATAGACCTCCAGACCATGCAGAAAGTAGCTGAATGTATCTGGTGAGCTGTCGCCGTTGGTATCTGCAAACCGACGCAGTGGTTCTCCGGACGGGCCGTAAACCACGTAACTGGCTTGTTCAATCTTCACCTGACAACGGCTGAGCTCTTCGTCCTTTGGCTTGCTGTACTCAACGTTTTTCTGCAGCGGCGAATATTGTCGCAGCAGCTGCTCCGCCGTGACCTGTGGCTGTTGTGCTGACACGCAGTCGCACAACGCCGCTACCATCAGGGGTGTAAACAGCAGCACCTGGCTGACCGGGAAGACTGCAATCAGATTTGACAGAGGGAGACGGCGCCTCAACATCCTGTTACTCCACGTCACAAACCCAGACCTGAGATGTTACTTCGGGGACCTGCCGCATACTCCGGCTTTCCGTGTCCCACCAGCATGGGAGTTTAGGAGATTTCAGGAAGCTGAGTCAGCGCCGGTTTGCCACGACTGCAGGTTTTGTCGAAATGTAAGGCTGCAGTTCACTGCAGTGCTTCGTCGTAGCGTACCTGGTAACCGGCAATCATCATTCCTCCATCCACCGTAAGAGTCTGGCCGGTAATCAGCTGGCTGCCTGTGATCAGACTGACGATGGCATCGGCGATATCACCGGGCTGGCAGACCTTCCCAAGGGGCAGCGAAGATCTGTAGGCCTCACAGACCTGTTCGTAGTTTTCCCCCAGTCCCTGTGCCGTCCAGCGGCCGGCAATGAATCCCGGTGCAATACCATTGACTCGAATTTCGGGGGCAAGGGTGCGGGCAAGTGACACCGTCAGATTGTCAAGTGCCGCCTTGGTGCAGCAGTAAGGAATGGAACTCCCCTGTCCCAGCTGAGCGGCGACGCTGGAGATATTGATGATCTGGCCGTTTGCTGATTTACGCAGATGAGCAGACGCTGCGCGAGCACATTGAAAAGCACCGGTGACGTTGACCCGAAACAGCCGCTCCCAGATTTCTGCGGTGACATCCTCCATCCGGCAGAATGGAATAAACCGTGAGGTTCCGGCGCAGTTGACGAGGATATCCAGTTGGCCGAATTCGGTGATTGCCGTATCGATCAACCGCCGGCAGTCAGC
>JALRDR010000901.1 GCA_023262145.1 Planctomycetaceae bacterium
ATGGGGCGGACAACGAAGAAGAACGGCATCACGCGTGGTTTGCGTGAGTACGTCGAGAACAGGGCGAACACTGAGGACAGCGGCGACAGCGGATTACAGGGCACGATTGCGGAGGCCATTCATGGGCTCGTTGGCAGTCCGCAGCAGATCGCTGCCGTGTTCCAGGAACGTCCGATGCACATCCCGCTGGACCTGAACGAGATCGAGCTGGTAGAGCGACTGAAGATCGGTCCGGGAAATCAGTTGATCGCACAATGGCAGGACGGCGATCCTGTCAGCGGTGTGTATGTCTGGAAGCGTGAACTGTGGGTGATCGTTGGAATGATGGAGTTGAGCCGGCAGCACGGATCTTCGTTCGGCAGAAACGCGAATGTCGGCACCAAAGAGTTCGCCGACGCAATGGTGGCACTTGGATACGAGAAGAAGGAATTCAAGCGCGGCCGCGTCAGCGGACGGCGGTGGGTCAAAAAGGTTGAAGTATCCATTGACGAGTGACGATACCAGCGTTAATCTGTGTTCAGTGTTGAGTTTTCACTTTACTCTGTTGAAAGGAATTGATGATGATCCCAAACCAACGTGTTGACAATGACGGCAAGGTTTTGCTGAACCGTGGATGCGGTGAGCATTCCGGTCGATGGGTGTTCGAGGAATTCTGGCTGGATGACTCCTCCTGCTGCCGTGCGACTGTTGAGTACCACGCACGGTGGGACATTGATCTGCAGACTTTCCACATCGCCGATGCTGAGGTCTCTGAGATTATCTTCTTTGGTGACGACGGCGAAGAACTGGAGGTCGGTTTGGCGCAGCAGGAGTTCGTTGCTGAGTGCAAGACCAACATCGTCGAGCACTTTATGGAATTCTGCCTTGATGACGTACACACCTTTGAGATGGGAGAACTGGCGTGATCAAACGTGAGATCCCGTGGGCACCAGACTATTCCGTTTCTCAGAATGGTCATGTCTTTTGTCGCAACAGTCCTCTTTCGCCAGAGATCCGTAACTCAAAGTATTCAAAGCATCTGACTGTCTGGATCAATGACAACTGCCATCCGGTAGAAAGTCTAATTCGGCAGATTTGGTTTGGTGATTGTCCGGTTTTTACCCGAAATGGTGATCCGCTTGCATTTCATAAGGGAGAACTGATCGTTGTTCAAGAACGCCTTCCATGCCATTTGAGTGACTTTGGTTGGACTCTTATTTCATTTATCTGGGAGCTGTACCGCAAGCAACGATTGCCCTGCAGTCAGATCAGAGCACACGGTGGACTACAGGATGAAGTCACTGAGTCAGACGTGCAACAAATCGTCAGCATGATCCTCAACGCGAGTATCAGGCTATGACAGTTCAAGAACTCCCCAACGGTCAATTTCGCATCCTGACCGACCGAGGGACTCCACTCGGAGCACGGTTCCTGAAAGGGAAAGCAGGTCTCGTTGATCAGCCTGATCCCGTCTTCGTCTTCGCATCGTTGGCTGATGCGAACCGTGCCAAAGCAAAATGGATGCAATACTTCTACGCTCTCAAACAAAAAAAGAAATGAGGTTCACAATGTCCAATGCACTGACACCAGAAATTGTTCCGGCATCGGCCAGCAATTTCGCAATCATCATCGGTGAGACGATCGGAGGAAACATCTCCTCCGATGGCGTTATTACTGCTGTTGAACAGATCTGTCTGCAGGCAAACGAAGTTAATCTGGAAGGCGGCGGGTTCGATGCCGTCGAAGAGCATCGCAAGAGACTGAAGCGACTACGCAACGCAATTGACAAGCATCGCAGGGAACTCGGCGCTAACCTGCGTGAGCAATTGAACCAGATCAATTCTGCTGGCAACTACCTGCTGGAACTGCTTCAGCCTGCTGAGCAACGCCTGATCAAACTCTCCGAGCAGCACAAGGCTGAACAGGTTCGACTGAAGCAGGAGGCCGAACAGCGTGAACGAGATCGGCTGAATGCTTTGAATGTTGAACGAATCGGATCTCTGGGGGGTGTCGACTCAGCGCTCACCGATGGACGCTGGTTCGCTGAAATGTCCTTGGAGGAGTGGGAAAGCGAAAAGTCCCGCATCCTGACCAAAGATGCAGAGATCAAGGAGCAGCAGAGAGTTGCTGCTGAGGCCGCTGCTGCTGCTCAGGCTGAAATCGATCGACTGAGGGCCGAACAGGCCGCACGCGAAGAAGCAGAGCGTCAGGCGGAGGCGGAAGC
>JALRDR010001074.1 GCA_023262145.1 Planctomycetaceae bacterium
ACAGCCGTATGACTGACATGCAGAAGCAGCAGTGGGATGCATACTTCGGGCCACACAACCGGGAATTCCTGTCCCGTTTCGCCAGCGGCAACATGACTCACCAGGAACTGGTCCGCTGGAAATATCAGCGCTACATGCGGAATTACCTGAGCACTGTCAAGGCCGTTGACGAAAGTGTCGGGCGACTGTTGCAATTCCTTGATGAGCATCATCTTGCGGAAAATACCGTCGTCATCTACTCCTCCGACCAGGGGTTCTACCTCGGTGAACACGGCTGGTACGACAAGCGCTGGATGTTTGAAGAATCATTTCGCATGCCTTTTCTGATTCGCTGGCCCGGCGTTGTCAAAGCCGGACGTCGCCCGGAAGAGCTCATCCAGAACATCGACTATGCCCCCACATTCATGCAGCTGGCAGGGCTGGAAATTCCTCCCGAAGTGCAGGGCAGATCCCTGCTCCCAATTCTGCAGGATCAACTTGTGGAGTGGCGGGACTCGCTTTATTACGCCTACTATGAACTTGGCGAGCACGCCGTTCCACAGCATTTCGGTGTGCGAACGCACAAACACAAGCTGATTCACTTCCCCGTCAGTGGTGAGTGGAACCTGTTTGATCTGCAACAGGATCCACAGGAACTGCACAGTCTTCACGACAATCCGGACTATCGGGAGGTGCTCGCCACACTCACGGCAGAATACCATCGCCTGCGACAGCACTATGCAGCACCGCCGCTCCCGCCCAGGCAGCAATGACAAACCGGTAAGCCAGCAGCGATGACATTTTCAGACCGCCGCGGCCGGCTGCACGCTCACGCAGGAATCCGAGCCCGTCTCCGCGCAGCAGCAACCAGTTCATGCCTGCAACGGCAGTAAGGAGCAACGGCAATTTCGCTCGCTCCCACCCGCTCCCCGCCGGCTGACCAGCATCGGGCGCTGAATCCACACGGTCGCAGCGGCAGTTTCTGCCACAGAGGGCACTCGAATTGACCAATACTCTGGCAAAGCATGCGGGAGTCAATTGAGAACGCCGAATTTGTGTGTGGCGGTATTTTCACAGCACATTGGCCGATGCTAGCCTCCGGCACAGTGATTGCGGCGTTTACGATGCATTAGCAATCGACTGGACACAGTCAGCCACCGGGATACTCCGCTGCCAATCAGATCAACACTGCAGAGAGCTTTCCTGAGACTATGGAATGAATGCCACAGAACATCTCGTCCTGATCAACTCACTCGCTCCGCCTGCGACTGTCCGCACAACCAGGGACAGGCGTATGTTGGTGCCGTGCTGCTTCGCGGTGGGGCTGCTGTTGCTGTCGGTGAGTGCTGTAGCCCGTTCAGATGAACCAGCGAACACCGAGGTGCGGGACATGCAGCCGTCTGTCAGAGAAGCTGGCGTTAAGCCGGTTCTGCTGATCGACGAAGGGGACCCCAGCCGCCCGGTTATCAATAATTTCATCAGAACTCTGCAGCGCAGGAGCGCCCGGGCGGGCAAAAAATGCCTGGTCGTCGTGGAGAGAATTCGTAGCAGTGACGCTCAGACAACTCATCAACTGGACCACGCCACCTACCGTGAGTTTCCCGTCGTTCTGATGCATGGACGCAATGCCTGCAAATACGCAGAAACCTGCTTCGAGCGAGAGTTGTTCTCGCCGGGCACGCAGTTCCTGCTGTTGCAGCGATACGGGCACGAATTCCGCTCGGACAACGACGCGTTCCGTGCGTTGATCACGGAGATCGATACCGGAACCGTTTATGCTCAGGAAACACTGCAGGCGGGCTTGCAGGCATTTCCAGATCAAACTTCGCTGATTCTGGTCGCCGGCAAGCGTGGGGCATATTCGCAGATGAGCGTTGATCTTGAGAAGACTGCGGCCCGGTTTGCAGAACAGCACAAACTCAGATTTTATTCAGCTTCGCACGAAGAACTGCAGCAAATTGCGGTTGCCGGCAGCCAGTCCGACTGTGCACTGAAGCTGGATGATATCCTCGCGGTCCCGCTGGGAAGGCCGCTCGTGCTCTATTGGTCGGTATGGCTTGATGGCGAACTTACATGCGAGCCTCGGGAGTTCTTGGACTACCTCGCAGCGACCTGCAATAAGGAGTCACGCAGGGATTCCATACCCATCCTTGGACTTAATGATTATTTTATTGCCCCCGAACTTGCCTGCCTCGGAGTCTGCAGTGACGGTGAGACAACAGTTGACAATGTGCTCGCGGCGATTGATGGTACAGTCACTGAAGTCAGACGGGACAACATGGTCCTGTTCTGCGAACCAAACGCGGTGCTTGAACGCGGTGGCGACATACCCGAAGCAGGAGCAGCCGCAGCAGGCAGTAATTCTTCACCAGGCATAAGAATCAAATATGTCTTACCGCCGCGTCTGAAGGAATTCGCCGATCGGGCGGAGAGACTTGCCGCAGCAGAACAGAGAGCGTCGGATCGTCTGTTCAACGCCAGCATTGTCATTCTCTGTCTCATCAGCAGCCTCGCTGGGCTGGCTTATCAGAGGCTTCGGCGTCGCAGACTTGAGATCGAACTCCACCGCCGGCGGAGGGCTCTGGAAAAAGCAGCGAGATTGGCAACTCTCGGTACATTCTGTGCGGCCATCACGCACGAACTCAGTCAACCGCTTGCAGCGATCATGAATAATGCTGATGCGGCACTCAAATTGGGCACTGCTGGATTGGATGTAAGCAGCATCCTGGAGATCATCGCGGATATCACGAAGGACAATGTTCGCGCCTGCAATGTACTCGACCGAATTTCCAGTTTTGTCCGCAGTGGAGAACTGCAGGCAGGAAGGGTGAATCTGAACAGATTCTGCAGGGAACTGGCCGAACTGGCCTCAAACCGCTGCCGGTCAGCGGGGATCACTCTGGACTATGTGATCGCTGATGACTGTCCTGATGCCGCAGCAGACCCGGTGGTACTGCAGATCATCCTGCTGAACCTCATCAACAATGCGATCCGGCACAATTACAACGGCGGCGAGCTGCGGGTAGAGTCGGGGAGTGACTATTTGCAGGTGAGCAACACGGGTAATCCGCTTAAAAGCGATCCGGAGCGGCTGTTTGAGCGGTTC
>JALRDR010000935.1 GCA_023262145.1 Planctomycetaceae bacterium
GATGACCGTCAGCGAAGTAACTTCGATCAGCAGCGCGGGCCAGCGGATTCGCACCCAGTTCCAGCAACGCATCCGCATTCCCGCAAAGTGTCGCTGCGGATTGCCCCGGCCTGCCAGAGATCGATGCTGCAAATGCCGAAAGTCCGGCAACACTGCAACGAGCAAAATGACGGCGCGACGTATACAACTCTGCCATTGGGAACACTCCCTGACTTGCGGAACAGCGAATTGCTCAGATGGTTCAACGAAACACGCAGCTGCAGTCACAGTCGCAACAAAACACTCTGCCCCGGCCGGACGACAGACTGCAGTGAACCAGCCAGTACAGTACTCTGGTTGGCAATCGCCGACAGGTCACGATAGCATGCTGCTGAAGACACGAGCACTTGGCTGGGTATGCGCCCGTATCAGGAATCGCGGAAGATCGCAGGAGAAATTCTGGCATGAAGATCTGCCAAATACCATCCTCTGTAGGGGACGGGCGTTCGCGACAGAATCTGTTGTCCTGGCTGGTGAACGATTCTGTGGCGATCGATGCCGGCAGCCTCGGGATTCTGACACCGCTTGATCGACAGCGTCTGGTCAGACACGTCTTTCTCACACATACGCATATCGACCACATCGCGACGCTGCCTGTCTTTCTGGATAACGTCTATTCCACAGATGAACGCTGCCCGACGATCTATGGCAGCGCTGCCACACTCAACTGTCTCCAGCAGCACATTTTCAACAATCAGGTCTGGCCCGACTTTGTCGCACTATCTGACATCGCACCGCCATTCCTGAAGTTGCAGGAAATTCAGGCGGGCAGCCCGCTGCAGATTGAGGATCTTACGATTACACCTTTGGCAGTAGCACATACTGTCCCTACGCTGTCCTACCTCGTCAGCGACCAGGACGGAACAGTGGCCATGATTGCTGATACCAATCAGCCTGAGACAGTAATCAGTGCCGTACACGATCTGGCCAGTCTGCGTGCCGTTTTCCTCGAATGCAGTTTTCCGAATGAACTCGACGCCCTCGCCAGAAAATCGCAACACCAGACACCACAACTCTTCGCGAAACAGATCGCTCAGCTTCCTGCTCACGTGGAAATCTACGCGACGCACCTGAAACCCGCCTACGACAAACACATTCAGGAAGAACTGGAAGCGTTGAGTGACCCCCGAATTCGCCTGCTGCAACCGGGCATCACGTATGAATTTGCATGACCGCGCAGCGATCCTCGTCAACTCAGCGGACAAGTCGCCCCGGACTCGGCCCTGCGTCAGAATCACATTCCTTTCCAACGCCCTTATCCTGCTGCTCATGCAGTCCGCGGTCGCCGCAGATCCGCAAGTGCTCCCCCCGGAAGAATCCACTTCGGGCCAGCGACTGGTCTTCCGCGTTCTTGGAATTGCCCAGGATGGTGGTGTCCCGCACCTGGGCTGTCAGAAACTGTGCTGCCGGAACGCACGCACAAGCGGCCTGCGTCTGGGACCTGCCGCTGCCGCCGTTCATGATCAGCAGACAAATCACACACTTCTGCTGGAAGCCACTCCATCCATTGAAGAACAGTTGGCCATGCTGCCGGCCTCCGCCAGCCCACGCCGCCCCGTTGATCGCATTCTGCTCACCCACGCACACATCGGACATTACGCCGGCCTCATTCACCTCGGCCGGGAAGTCGCATCCGCAGATGGAATCCCCATCAGCTGTTCCGAAAACATGAGCACCTACCTGAGTGAGAATGGGCCGTGGAGTCAGTTGGTTCAGTTGCGGCAGATCATCCCGGAACCCACACCACCCCTGACCAGGATCACCGTCCCTGAATTGCCGCAACTGACGATCACTGCCATTCCAGTCACTCATCGCGGTGAATTTACCGATACGGTGGCCTGGAGAATCGACGGCCCCGGTGCACGAATCGTCTTTTGCCCCGATGTTGATCGCTGGATCCCGGAACAACTGCAGCAACTTCTTGATCAGGCTGACTTCCTGTACCTCGATGCAACCTTCTACGACGGCAGAGAACTGCCAGGTCGCAACCTGAGCGAAATTCCGCACCCGCCCATGGTGCTGACAATGAAATTGCTGGAAGAACAGGCACGCCTGCGCCCGGGCAGCATCCGGTTTATTCACCTGAACCATACGAATCCCGCGTTGTTCGACGAAGTCATCCGCGATGAGATTCGCAGCCGAGGCTTTGCGGTAGCTGAACAAGGCGAGACCATTTGTATGGACTGATCACCACAAACTGGTAACGTTCACTCCAGTGTGTCCTGTTCCGCTGTTCCCAGCCTCTCCTGAAGGAACCATGGCCATGTTTCGCTGCACTACAGTCTGCCTGTTTCTGCTGAGCAGCCTGCTCAATACGCCGGCCTCAGCTGACGATTTCCAGTACGAGTTTCAGGATATCCGCGTTCCGAAAGCCTCTGCCGGTGAACCCCTGCGAGCTGAAGTGTCGACACAGGCCGCTGTCACCTACCTGGAACACGGTGCAACCGCCTGGAGCGGCAGCCGGAACTGTGTCAGTTGTCATACCAATGGCACGTACATGACCATCCGACCAGCACTCACACCCAGCCTTGGAAAACCTGACGCTGCTCACCGAGATTTCTTCGTCTCTCAGCTGCGATCGCTGCAGGAACAACCTGAAAGCCGTCTGAAACAGGCAACTCGACCGGCTCAGGTAATCTACATCGCTGCCGGGCTTGCAGAATGGGATCGGCACGTCAGTGGCAGCCTGTCACCGGAAACCCGTGAGGCACTCGAATTGATGTTCTCAATTCAGCTGGAAACGGGCACCTGGGGCTCTCTCGACTGCTGGCCGCCTTTTGAATCGTCCGCCTATCATGAAGCCACCGTCGCCGCCATGGCGGTCGCCGCAGCACCCGGCTGGCTGGATTCGCTCAGCGACGACGACAAGTCACAATCGCTGAAGAAGAAAATTGCACTGCTGCAGAACTATCTCCGTACTGAACAGCCGCCGCATGACTACGGTCGAGTCGTGCTGCTGTGGGCTGCTGCCAGAATGCCCGATCTGCTGCCATCAGCGCAGACCGAGAAACTCAAAGCAACGCTGCTGAGCAAACAGCACGCCGACGGGAGCTGGGCGATGCGTGACTTTGCCGCTCCGGAACAATGGGGTGGCGGTAACCGCGCAGAAAAACTGCGGGCAGAAGAAGAATTCAGCCAGCCACCCGGAGACGGACACATGACGGGGCTGGCAGTGATTGTCCTGCGGGAACATGGCGTCGATGCAAAGGCTCCTCCATTGCAGCTGGCGACCACCTGGCTGCAACAACATCAGCAGGAAAGCGGCCGCTGGTGGACACGCTCACTGAATACCGACTCATGGCACTTCATCACCTACAGCGGCACCGCCTACCCGGTACTGGCACTGCAGATGACTCATGTGCTGCAAACCGAATGACGATGATGGTCAGCATGAACTCAGCAGCCAAAGAAGCGGCACCGCGTGCACCTCGGGACACCGCGTTGCCGCCGAGCACACTGCGTTCCCGCTTTGACGGTTCCGAGGACTCCAGGAACAGCAACTGAGTGCGGCGCGGATCTGAGATTCTGCGGTGAACCAGTCGCTGAGTGCGTCGGAACGGCAGGCATCG
>JALRDR010000979.1 GCA_023262145.1 Planctomycetaceae bacterium
AAGGGTTACGCCAAAGGCGGCGCGGTGCATATGAGCGATGGCGGCGAAACGCCGGAGCAAGCACCGATCATGGACGAGATCGCCTATATGTCCGAGGCACTGTCTCCTGAGCGCGAGTCTGCTGACAGAGATCAGGCACTTAAGGAGCTGCGGGCTGCGGAGGAACGCCTGGAGGAGGAACTGCGGCAGTTGCGGGAGGAAGAGAAGGAGATGATTCTGGCTTCGCTTGAAGCCCGCTTCCAGAGACTGCTGATTGTGCAGACACAGATCCATGAAAGTAGTGTCAGTCTGGCGGAGGTTCCAAAACCGGAGTGGCTGGATCTCTCCTTCGCACGTTGCCGCGAACTTGCTCAGGAGCAGACGGAGCTCGCCAGAGAATGCACCGGGACGGTCCTGCTGCTTCGTGAGGACGGCACTTCAAGTGCAATTCTGCTGGCTGTGGAAGACATCGAAGCGGACATGGTTTCCGTTGCAGAATGGCTACGTGAAGCAGATGTTTCAGAACTGACACAGTCGGTGCAGCAGGACATCATTGATGCCCTGAAACAACTCATTGAGATCATGCAGAAGGAGTTGCAGGAGCAACAGCAGCAACAGGAAGAGCAGCAACAACAACAAGGCCAGCAAGCACAGCAGTCTCCGCTGGTGGAATTGATTGCCGAGATTCGTGTGCTTAGAAATCTGCAGTTACAATTGAATAACCGTACAGAGCGGATCGATCAGCTCATCCAGAATGCAGGAGCAGAGCGGATTGACGACCTGCGCCGGCAGGTACAGCAGTTGAGCGAACGACAGCAAAAGCTTCTGCAGGCGGCACTGGAGCTTCAGAAACGCGCTGAATCACAGTAACAGGCAGCCTCCACACCATGCGGACTGTGAATCTTGCAGGCAGTGAATTCCGCGGATTGTGAACATCGTTGTCGGACTCCCCGAACTCAGGTGCACTCTGTAGATTCTGCCCGTGTGGGCAATCCTGCAGCGTATGCAGCTGGACTGAGGAGGTGAACGGTTGGGCGATTTCTCGTGGCTGGGTTTCCTGCGGCGACTTTAAGCTGCGATGAGTCGTTGAAAACCCTGAGATCGTGTGAATAAGACTTTGTCGTGGGGAATAGATGTTGACAATTCGTTAAGGTCCCTCAACAATTCGCGAGCGAATGGAATCGCAGTCAGATCCCGGATGTGGACCCGGGTATCAAAAAGCCTGAAGTGGATCTGGTATCCAGCGTAGAAGTTCGGCATTAGGCCGTATCGAAGCTTCCGCGATGCCATCCTTCAGTGCAACCTCCAGGGATGGAACAGAACATTTCTGCCTTTTCCTTACTGGAGTAGCTGAATGCTGGCGCCATTTTCCGATGTTGATTCCGGACTCGAAACGCTGTCAGATATCGAAGGTTTTGAGTTTCTCAACGATCTGGATGCCGGGTTCGAAGAAGAGCTGAAATCTCTTGGGGTGGATCCATCAGCCCCGACAGCAGCCAAACCTGGTTCCGAAGAGAAAGTTATGATGCTGGCTGCTCGATATGCGGCTGGTCTGCCACTCTGGCACAATGATGATTGCTACGATCATGGTCCAGGCAGCGTCGGAAACCTGTTCGTCGAAGACGATCTGAGCGAAGAAAGCTCTGAGGTTTTTGAGGCAGTCTGAATCAGCACCCCTCTGCCCGGCAATTGATACATCTGCAGGGCTTATCAGTTATTCCTGGAAAACGCCGCACGTTGTTGCGGCGTTTTTTTTTGCTCCCGAAGTCATGGCC
>JALRDR010001022.1 GCA_023262145.1 Planctomycetaceae bacterium
GAGGGTGTTGACTTTCAGTTCCGCCTCGCGGGTGCAGGGCTCAGAAAGCAGGCATGGGTTGCAGATCAGCTCATCAAGCTCCTGCTGCTGGGATTGTTTTTCGCAAGCATCGTTCTGGTGACGTACTCGTTCTCACTGGAATATTCCTTCCCGGAAGTCTCCGGTGGTATGATGCTGGTGGCCTGGTTTCTGCTCGACTGGTTCTATGGTGCGGTCACGGAGGGTATGCTGGACGGGCAGACTCCGGGAAAGAAACACTACAACCTGCGGGTTGTGCGAACCAACGGAACACCCGTCGATCTACTGGCGGCGATCGGACGCAACTTCCTGCGTACTGCGGATTTTCTGCCGGTGGGATTTGCCGGAGGCGTGTTGTGTATGGTTTGCACCCGTCGCATGCAGCGTCTGGGAGACCTGTTCTTTGACACCATGGTGATCGAAGAACGCAGTGTAAAAGTCATCCGGCCAGAGAATCTTCTTAACGCAGTCAGTCCGCTTGATCGTTCAGAGTGCAGACGACGTTACCATGTTCCCGACCGCACACTCAGCATCATCGAACGCCTGTACGATCCGCAGCGTGCAATCTCCGACGCTCGGCGGGAAGAAATCGCCACGCCGCTAAGTACAGCACTGCAGTCCTACATGGGCTATCAGGACGCCGGACCAGACCCTGAGAACCCATACGGCTACTTCCAGGAGAAAGGACGCGGTCACAACTGGTTTCTGCTGCGGGTGCTCAGGACATTCGCGCTCGCCGAAGAGAAACCTGCACCGACTGCGGGTGCTGCCACGTCACAACCTCGCGTCGCTCCTCAACGCAGAACACTCCGGGACGCAGCGGGAGGACCAGCATGAACCGAGAACGCTATGTTCGACTCCGAAGAGAAGACTGGAACGACTTTGAGCGATTGTTACTGAAACTGCAGAATTTAAAAGAGGGCAAATGGACAGCTGAAGAAGTCAGCCTGCTGGCGCGTCTGTACCGTTCCATTTGTTTTGACCTGTCCATGGTCCAGTCGCGTGAATGGGGGACTCAACTGGAGGAATATCTGAATTCCCTGGTGGCCCGGGGACACAACTTCCTGTACCGCTCACCGCGAGGCGAAGCCCTACCGTCACTCACCTTTCTGCTGGTTGAGTTTCCACGACTGCTGCGGAGTCAGATCCGGGCGTTTCTGCTGGCACTGGCATTATTCGTGGTACCGTTGTTGAGCTGCACCATTCTGGCTGCCGTACGACCGGATCTGGCGGAGTACCTGGTGGACCGTGAGGTGCTGGAGCAGGCGAAGAAGATGTATTCCACCTCGCTCTACACGCAGGAAAGCCCGGAATTTCTGGGACAACGCAGTTACATGTTTGGTTTCTACGTGAACAACAATGTGGGCATCGCCTTTCGGGCGTTTTCGCTCGGTGCCCTCGCCGGAATAGGAACGGGGCTGGTTCTGCTGTCGAACGGGATCAGCATCGGCCTTGTGCAGGGCTATATGCTTTTTGAAGGTGGTAACACGGCAAATAACTTCTTCAGTTTTGTGATCACTCATGGTTCCTTTGAGCTGACAGCGATTGTGATTGCTGGTGCTGCCGGTCTTGTGCTCGCCCGCGGCATTGTTTTTCCGGAATCGCGTACACGCATGCAGTCGCTCCAGCACCACGGTCGCATCGCCATCCGGCTCGCTCTGGGAGCGGGTGCGATGCTGGTCGTTGCGGCGGTGATTGAAGGCTACTTCTCCCCCGCCCCGATCGGTTCGGCCATAAAGTACTTCACCGGTACGCTGGCCTGGATCGCGGTAATTGCCTGGCTGAGTCTGGCCGGACGCGGGAGGACACCGCAATGAGAGTGGAAGACTGCATTGTGGCCGTGGAGCGACGAACTGCCGGGCAGAATTTTGATCTTGCCTGCATGCTCCTGCGACATCATCGCGCCCCCGTATTTCAGCTCTGGCTGCTCAATGCAATTCCGTCCTGCGTGCTGGTCTGGCTGTATTCCAGTAACAGCACGGACAGCCTGATCCCATCGCTGCTGATCTTTCTGCTGTTCTGCTCAATGTTCAACGCGCAACTCGTCGCCGGACTCGGGCCACTCGTCTTCGGCGAATCGTTCAGCCCACGTCGCTCCATTCAGCGCTGGCGAAAACGATTCTGGGGCTGGGCATTTCTGACCCTGGTGATTCGCATCGGACAGATCCTTGCCGCATTCCTCCTGCTCTTTCCCTCATTAATGGTTACTGCGCAAAGCGGTCACATGAATGAAGTTCTGCTGCTGGAGCAGAGTCCGTTGAAGAAGTCCTTTTCACGGCTCTCCTGGCTGACTCAGGCTGGCGGTTACGGTCGTAATATGGCGTCACTGACTACACTCACGATGTTCTGGCTGGCACTGTCCGGCGGCATCTTTGTCATCATCGATGTGATGGTCGGCACGCTTCTGAATTATCCGCTGTTTCTGGGCCGGATTTTTTCTGAAACAGGAAATTCCGCTGCCGGGGCAAGTTCCATCCTGATTGATTCTCCGGAGTTTCTGACGCTGCTGCAGGGTTCACTCTGGGCCGGCTGGCCGCTGATTCGCATTGCGTGGTTTTTCTGCTATCTGGATCAGCGCATTCGCAGCGAATGCTGGGATCTGCAGGTGCAGTTTCGAGCTGAAGCGGTACGGCTGGAGGGGGCCACCGGATGAACGTGTACCACCTCAAATTGATGGCAATGCTGCTGGTTCTGCTCTGCGGATCCGACGCCAATCGCGTCTGGGGGCAGTCCGTTTACAGTCCGCCAGCAAACGACTCGCCTGTCGCAGATCCCATCAGTTCCGGAAAAATCAGCGACGTGGTGAACGGAGTGATGCAGGGAAATGACTTCCGCTCAGTCCGTCGACGAGTGCTGGAACAGAAGTCCCTGCCCACTGAGGACGAATCGAACAGCTTTCTGCGACGTGCTCTGAAGTCCGCGGGGAATACGATTCGCGATGTGTTCCGCAGCATTGGTGATGGCATTGGCTGGGTCTGGAAATCTCTGTTTGGTCGGTCCAGCAGAAGAAACACCAGCCCCACCGGGAGTGGAGAAAGCTTGTGGCAGTGGGGATCCGGTGTTGACGGTGTTGGTTTTGGGCAAGCCATTCTGCAGTTGCTGACAATTATTCTGCTGCTTTGCCTCACCGTATTTCTGAGCTGGCTGGCCATGACCATCTATCGCGAGCGCGAGCAGCGAAGTCGAGGCCGTCAGATTCCGGGCGCACCTGGCTCGGCGGCGTTGCCCGACGTTGACGCCCCTCCGGGGGAATTGCCAGCTTCCGCCTACGAACAGCGCGCGGAACAATTTGCAGCCCGTGGCGATTATTCAGCAGCCATTCGAGAACTGCTGCTCGGCAGTATGAGCTGGATTGAACGTTCCGGACTCATTCTGCATCGGCGTGGGCTGACAAATCGGGATTACCTGCGTTCGGTCTGGCGAAGACCGGATCAGAAAGCGGCGTGGCAACGAACATCGAGTGTTTTTGAACATGTGTTCTTCGGTCGTAGAAAAGCGTCGGAGGAAGTTTACCAGTCCTGTTTGCAAAGATTTCAGGGAGCATTCCGTGAGGAAGAGTCTTCAGCTGCAGCGCAGTGACCTGGTATGGGCAGGGGTGGCACTCCTGCTGGTACTCCTGCAATTCTGGTGGCTTCCCGGCACAGCCGGCTCCACTTCAGATTCCACCAGCAATTCACTCAACGGAACACTTGGAATCTGGCAGGTTTGCCAGCAGTTGTTTCCGGATGTGCGCCGTGAACGACTGACGCTGCTCCCGGACACGTCGGCTGCGCTCATCGTGAACAGCCCAGGGCGATTGCCTTCGAAGAGTGAAGAACGGCAACTGGCTCGGTTTGTTCACAACGGGGGTAGCCTGTTGTTTGCTCCTGCCCGAGAATCGGGCAGGCCTTTCGGCGATCCGGGGGAAGATAAGGCCCGGCGTGTTTCCCTGTCTGAGCTGAATATTCATCTGGTGCAGTCAACAGGCGACTGGAGCGGACTGGATAATCCGAATCCCTTCACAACTCCTCAGGATTCCTGGAACTTCGCCGTTACCCCGAAGGATGCCCAATACATCAAATGTGCGAGTTCGACAGCAGCCTGGTGGCCACTCGGAGAGGGACGAATTGTGGTATGCCTGACTCCCAAAGTATTTTCCAACCGCAGCCTGCTGGATTCGCGGCGGGCTGAGGATGCCGTGCGGATCATTGAAGCCACTCACGCTGGCGTCTCGGGATCCGGAACAACTCCCATACCACTGATCTTCAGCGAATATCTGACCTCTTCGGAAGCCTGGCGTGGCACCGGGGTTCTTTTCTCCCCATCACTTCGGCTGGCGTTTCTGCAATTGACGCTGGCACTGACATTTGTGCTCTGGAGGGGATTCTATCGCTTTGGCCCGGTAGCAAATTACGAACAGCCCACTCGACGCAGCCTGACTGATAGTGCTCGAGCGATGGGCAGTCTGCAGTTTCGCAGTCTCGGCAAAGGTGCAAGCGTGGGTAAGTACCGCAACTACCTGCTCAGTCTGATCCGCAGGCAGTTCGGCCGAGGCAAATCGCTGCAGGCTGATGAAGCGCTGGCCAGGCGAACCGGAATGCAATTGTCAACACTTCGCAGTTGCCTTGAGCTCAGCGAACAGGTGTCTGTGAAACGCAACTGCAGTCCCGCTGCAGCGGCGCGACTGATTCACGACCTTGCGGAAATCCGCGCGGCCTTCAGCTCCACCCGCAATGCAGCCGCCGCAGACAACCAGGACACAGAACAGCATCGACCGCCCGACTGACCCTGGATCAGTGGACGGTTGCCAGCGTTGCAGATGAGTTGGACCTGCTGCGGCAGGCGCAACACCGGAAATACCTCAGAGACAGGCATTGAACATGGAAATCAAAGACGTTCAGTTACTATTCGACAGTCTTCTCAATCAGATTGGCAAGGTCGTCGTCGGGCAGCAGGAGCTGGTCGAAGGGGTGATCGTGGCACTTTTTTCAGAAGGCAGTGTGCTGATCGAAGGCCCGCCCGGGCTGGGCAAGACGTTGCTGGTTAATGTACTGGCACGAAGCGTTTCGTGTGACTTTCGCCGTGTGCAGTTCACGCCGGACCTGATGCCTTCTGACGTCACAGGCCATAGCATCTACGACATGAAGGAGCAAATCTTCCAGTTCAATCCGGGGCCGGTCTTCACAAACATTCTGCTGGCTGATGAAGTCAATCGATCACCGCCCAAGACCCAGGCTGCTCTGCTGGAAGTGATGCAGGAGCATCAGGTCACGATTGATGGAAAAACGAGGAAGCTGCCGCCACCGTTTCTGGTCATCGCCACGCAGAACCCGATTGAGCATGAGGGAACCTATCCGCTGCCTGAGGCGCAGGTGGATCGTTTTATGTTCAAGCTGCTGGTCGACTTTCCTCCGCCGGCAGACGAAATGGACATTCTGGGTCACTATGCGGCGGGCCGTGATCCACGTAACCTGTCCGGTTTTGATCTGCAGCCGCTGCTTGTGCCTGAGCAGATCCTTGAGATACAGCAGGTCGCCTCACGGGTAATTATCGAGCCAAAGATTCTGGACTACATCGTCAGTCTGCTCACCGCCTGTCGCTCATGGGGTACTGTCACAATCGGCCCCAGCCCGCGCGCGGGAGTCAGCATGGTTCTGGCGGCCCGTACGCTGGCAGCGTGTCGCGGACGGGATTTCGTGGTTCCGGACGACATCAAGGAGCTTGGTCCATGGATTCTGCGTCATCGACTGCGACTACGTCCTGAAACCGAGCTCGAGGGGATCACAGCCGACGACACGATTCGGGCGATCATGGACTCCGTGGAGGCTCCGCGGAAATGATTCCGACACGCAGACTGATCCTGCTGCTGGTTCTGCTGGCAATACCACTGTTGCTGGCGGAGGTGGTGCCGGTTGTCGCGGACTTCGCGCTGCTGCTCAACCTCGGGCTGCTGGCTGTCGTGACAGCTGACCTGCTGATCAGTGTACGTCCCTCCCAGTTGCTGGTACGCCGCGAGGTGTCAGATGTGCTCAGTCTGGGAGACGACAATCCTGCGCGGCTGATCGTGACGAATCGTTCCCCGTATCCGATTCAGCTGACTGTGCACGACGACTCCGGACCACTCTGCAGAACCGATCGCCTGCCAAAGACGCAACTGGCTCTCTCCAACAGAAGCATTGAATACACCTACACCATTCGCCCGCTCAGACGCGGACGTTCTTCACTGCAGGCCGTTCATCTGAGATTCCCGACCCGACTGGGGCTCTGGAATCGACATCATGTTTGTGAGCTGCCCGCGGAGGTCAGGATTTACCCCAACATCCGAGCGGTTCATCGATACCAGCTGATGGCCCGGCAGAACCGACTTGCGGAACTGGGCGTGCGGAATACCAGAATGCCCGGCCAGGGCAGCCAGTTCGAAAGACTTCGCGACTACCGTTATGGTGATGAGATTCGCAATATTGACTGGAAAGCCACTGCCCGCAATCAGCGTCTGATCAGTCGTGAATTCAACGTGGAACGCAATCAGAATATTGTGCTGATGGTCGACTGCGGACGATTCATGCGAAATGAAGTGGATGGCATCAGCTACCTCGACTATGCCCTCAATGCTGCGTTGATGCTCAGTGATGTTGCGCTGGGTCAGGGCGACAACGTTTCGCTGCTGGCGTTTTCCGATCGAGTGGAACGATTTGTGCGGCCGGTTCATGGTCGTCCGGGAATGCAGCAGATCCTGCAGTCTACGTTTGATCTGCAGCTCTCTGACCGTGTGTCTGATTTCCCGCTGGCGTTTGAGTATCTGACGCGCATGCAGCGAAAACGCGCTCTGGTAATTCTGATCACCTATGCTGCAAATGAACTGCAACTGCGAGTGATCGGGGAGAGTCTGCGGCTGCGGAGCCTGTCGTGGCTTCCGCTGTGTGTACTTCTGGAAGACGTCGGACTGCAAAAGCTGGCGAATAGTGTTCCGCGGAATGAGATGGACGCATTTCAGACAGCGGCAGCAGCAGAGATTATTACGATTATGCACGACGAAGCGGAACGCATCCGCGAGCGTGGAGTCAATCTGATTGATACTCCGCCGCAACTGCTGACGGAGCACGTGATCAATGAATACCTTCGCGCCAAGGCCAGGAATCTGATGTAAGATCAATATGCGATTATATTTACACCACAACAGACAGCATCCAGAACAACCTTCTGATGTAGCCGGAAACCGCAAAGCTGTTTCAGCTGGCCAGGAATTTCACTCCCGGATTCGGGGAAACCAGTGGAATTCCTGGGCCTCCGGAGCTTCTACTCGAACGTCTGCCGAATTGAATTTACAATTGCCCCCCGCGCGGCAGCAGGGATGCTGCGCGCCGTAATCAGGTAATGCAGATGTGAAAGTGAGCCACTATGGGAAAGCCAACAGGCTTCAAAGAGTATACGCGTCAGGTACCGGCAGACCGGGAACCTTTGCTGCGCGTTCTGGACTGGAACGAGTTCCACGAGCACATGAGCGTGGATGAACTGCAGACGCAGGGCGCTCGCTGTATGGACTGTGGCGTCCCGTTCTGCCACACCGGTGACTTGATGGCCAATATGGCATCCGGATGCCCCGTCAATAATCTGATTCCAGAGTGGAACGATCTGGTGTTTCGGGGTCGCTGGAAGGAGGCCTTGGAGCGTCTGCACCTGACCAATAACTTCCCGGAATTCACGGGGCGTGTCTGCCCGGCTCCATGTGAGGGCTCCTGCTGTCTGGGTGTCAATGAACCGCCGGTGACGATCAAGAATATTGAATGCTCCATTATTGATCATGGGTTTGAGCAGGGTTGGGTTGTTGCCCAGCCACCCGAACAGCGAACCGGCAAGTCGGTAGCGGTTGTGGGTTCCGGTCCTGCCGGACTGGCCGCAGCGGCTCAGCTTAATCGCGCTGGTCACCTTGTGACCGTCTTCGAGCGGGATAATCGCATCGGTGGCCTGCTTATGTACGGCATTCCGAACATGAAGCTGGACAAAAAAGCGATTGTGGACCGACGAATCCATCTGCTGGAGGAAGAAGGAGTCACATTCCGGGCCGGTATCAGTGTCGGAACGGATGTCAGCGGCGATGAACTGCTCAGCCAGTTTGATGCCGTCGTGCTCGCCACTGGTTCCACTCGCCCCCGAGACCTGCCAATCCCCGGACGAGAGCTCCATGGCATTCACTACGCCATGGATTATCTGCGTCCGAACACGCGCAGCCTGCTGGACAGCGCACTGCAGGACGGTCAGTTCATCAACGCGAAGGACAAGCATGTGGTCGTCATCGGCGGTGGCGACACCGGAAATGACTGCCTCGGAACGTCACTGCGACACGGCTGCAAATCGCTCGTCAACTTTGAAATTGTGCCGCAGCCACCCGAAGAAAGAACTGCAGATAATCCATGGCCGCAGTGGCCAAAGATCTTCCGCGTGGATTACGGTCACGAGGAAGCGGCGGCTCGTTTCGGAGAGGATCCTCGGCAGTTCGCCATCCAGACTGTGGAATTCGTCGACGATGGCAATGGAAACGTCAGAGCGATCCGCACCATCGACATCGACTGGTCAAAGCCTGTTGCTGGTGGAGCGCCGTTCAGCCCGGTACCGGGCAGTGAACGGGAGTTTCCGGCAGACCTCGTCTTTCTGGCCCTGGGTTTCCTTGGCCCCGAAAACCCGGCCGCCGAACAACTTGGCGTCTCCATCCGCGAGGGTCGTGGCGGGATGAGCTGGTACGAGGGCGAGTTTGAAAAGTACAGCACCAGCAATCCCAAAGTCTTCGTGGCCGGAGACTGCCGCCGCGGACAAAGTCTCGTGGTCTGGGCAATCAACGAAGGACGCGGGGCCGCCCGGGAAGTCGATCGCTACCTGATGGGCAGCACGGAACTTCCCTGACAAACCCAACAGCAGCCACCCTGGCCAGGAATCGCACTCCAGCCGTCGCGGCAGAACCGCACGGTTGCGGTGCTCTCTTCCCCGCCAGGGCATAAGCACCAAAATGCGTCTTCTGCACTGTGCGGAAGACCGTCTCCGGAACCTCAGTACAGATCGCCGCCGAAGCATGTCTGCCAACGAAATCAAATCAGTCACGGCTACCGGAATTCCACTCCTGCTGGACGATATCGATACAGACCGGATCATTCCCGCGCGATTCCTGCGCTGCGTGACCTTTGACGGACTTGGCGATCATGCCTTTGAAGACGATCGTATTCAGGACCCTGCTCATCCATTCAATCAGGAACAGTTTCAGGGGGCCGGAGTACTGATTGCCGGACGCAACTTTGGCTGCGGATCCTCCCGCGAACACGCTCCGCAATCACTGATGCGGTGGGGAATCCAGGCAATCATCGCGGAATCATTCGCCGAAATCTTTTTTGGCAACTGCAATTCCCTGGGAATCGCAGCCGTAAAAGCTACGCGTGAATCACTCCAGCAACTCGCTCAGGCAGTTCAACAGAATCCCAAAGTGGAACTCACCGTTGACCTCATGAGCCTGACTGTCAGCTGCGGAGAACTCCACATCCCCGTCGAGCTTGCCGACAGTGCACGGGAAGCACTTACCACAGGACAGTGGGATTACCTGGGCAGACTGCTGAGTGCTGTGGACCAGGTTCAGCAGCATGCAGCCAGTGTGCCCTATCTGAACAACTTCACGACAGCAGAGTAATGCCCGGTGATCGAGGCTCACGGTGGACAGCCATGCCCGCCGGATTGGCAGGCCGGGCCTGCGCCTCTGCTGGCACAGCTCGCGTCGGATATTCAGCTCAGTAAGCTGGCGGCTGCGATGCAATTGCTGGCAGACGATCACCTGCCTGTTACGGCGACCCGGCTCCGGGCCGCATGAATCGCTCCCCACTGCATGATCGTCCGCCCTGCGCAGTCGTCAGCCGTCCTTTGGCAGCCTGCCTGCATTCACAGCGGGCAGTCAGCGGAAGCCGGCTGCCATCCGGTAATGCTCCGTTTTCCTCGCCCGACGAAAATGGTGCTGCTGACGTTCACGATCCACCAGACGTGTCAGTCTGGCAACTGAGTTGACCCGCATCTTCTTCATTGCGTTGCTGCGATGACGCTCAACGGTCTTCTTGCAGATCCCCAGTTCCGCTGAAATCTCTCTGTTTGTCGCCCCGTCGCAGACAAGTTCAACAACCTGAGATTCCCGTCGAGTGAGCAGGGAAAGATAGGAACGCCCTTCCGGGAGAACTGGCGGCAGCAACAACAATTCACGTTGCATCTCATCCAGCTGACTGCGGCACTGTCGCAGAGCATGCTGAAAGTACTCCCGCTCCAGCGGCATGCACAGAACATCGACTGTCCCCATGCGGATCGCGTTGACAGCCACTTCAACTCTTGGCTCCCTGAGTATCAGGATCGTGGCAAAGACGCACCGCCGCTCGCGCAGTTGCTCATACAACTCAAGACCCGACATCTGCAGCATGAAATGATCGACAATCAGGATCCCCGGGCGCACTGAACTGGATGCTTCCAGGAATCCCAATGGGGAATCCCAGACCCTGATCTCCTCCACCAGTCCCCCAAGCGCGGCCTGAAGTCGTTCCCGGACGCCAGCATCCTCCGACAGCACGTGAGTTAAACAGTTTGTATTGACCATCTTCAGCTCCATGCAGACGTTGCACGACTGACGGCATGCCGTTATGCATTCCGACACCTGCGGTCCTGGTAATCAAATCACCGGATCGCAGCCCCATGTGTCAGAAACAAATACAGTTCTGGCATGACTGCCTGTCCTCTCTCACAAACGTAAAGGCCCGTTCTGCCGAATCATTCGCCACTAAAACAGTAAAGATATGCGGTTTTCGGGGACTCTGGGAAACTTTAACCAGACGTACGCAAATGCACTTGCCGCCTGCCACGGCACGCTACGAAGCTCCGTTGGTATTGAGCAGTGGTGCGCAACCGGGCAACCTGATGCATGAATCGGAGCAGCCGGACGAATAGATGGTCCAGGGACTGACAGGGCTACCGCTGGCCCGCTGCACGCTGGGCAACTGCAAACGGCAATGTTGCTGCAGAAAGCATGACGCTGTCGCATGGCCGGCGCGACACAACACAGCAAAGCAGCTCAACAGGACAGTTGCCACTCCAGGCATTGCCCCCGTTCCGCACTGCACACTGTTCCCTGCTGCATGCTGTTCCCGCTGCATGCTGTTACAGCAGCCCGGCGGCTGCACACTCAGGTCAGGTCCGCAACACCGCATTTCCCACTCCCCCGCTGGGAGCCAGTTCAACAGGACTGCCCGAGCAGGCAGACTGGATTGGTTTCCGCGGGACGACCGCGGCAATATCGGCACGATCTCAGTTCAGCTTGCTGATAGTAGCGCTGATGCCTTCCTTCATGAGCAGACCGTCGTTGCCGAAGACGACAAAGCGAGCCCCCTGGTTAAGCGTCCGCTGCATCTGATCTCGTTTCCCAAACCAGCACCCTGCAGCCACATGACTGCGATTTGCAGTATCAATGATTGTCTGCAGCGCCTGTATCAGCTGTGGGGAATCATAGTCGTTGGGGATTCCCATGGTGGTTGTCAGATCATTCGGGCCAAC